>JAUSHZ010000005.1 GCA_030648255.1 bacterium | reverse complement strand
TCTTTTGAAGATTTAAAATACAAGATAAGATTATGGAATATGTATTACAACGACACCAAACATTGTAGTTTAAATGGTAAAACGCCAAATCAAGCTCTTAGATTATTCTGAGTGCAAAATGTTTGTATCTAAAACACTTTTGTTATTTGTGGATAACCTTTAACTGCTCTCTTTCTCTTAAGGTGCCTATTTCTCAAGAATTGGGACTTTTTTTACGCAAACCCTACGGCAAGCACTTTGCAAAACTTCTCTTATACTTTCAGACACAGAACGATAATCTAACACCCTTTTTAGAGCGTTTAATTGTTTTGGCTCTATTGATTGACCACATAATTCTTGCACTCTATTAGCCACTTTCTCAATATCTGAGAAAGAAATCACCATATTTAATAGTCCCACTTTTTTTAATATTTCAGCGCAACCCATTTTATCACTTACCAACACCGGAATACCAAGACAAGCTGCTTCCATGGGAACATTGCCAAATGTTTCAAAATCCGATGGGCAAATTATTAAACCCTGAGAAAGATAAAACTTTTTCAATCCCTCCCAATTTGTTGGAGGCACAATTTCAATGGTTTTGGGTTTATTGTTAAAGTTTGACTCTGGGTTGGTTACAAATGAAGCAGTATGATTCCACCCTCTTTGAAGAAGCACTCTGTGGAGTTCGAAAAATCTATCAAAATTTTTTATTTTTGAATATCTTCCCACAGCCGCTATTTTGCGTTCATTGGAATACTCAACCGCGCACGGATCTGTAAAAATATTGGCAATGGGGTTAGGTATAATATGACTTTTTTTAATTTTCTTTTTTGTGACAGTTGTTTCAACCAAATCCTTGCACAACTTTGAAGGAAAAACGATTCGAAAAGCCCGAGCAACTAAAGATTTTTCCATGGCCTGAAAAATATTCCTTACTTTTTTTGAATAATGGCCTGTTTCCATTGATAAAACTCCAGAATACCAAAGCACAATAGGAATTTTTTCTCTTTTAGCAGCTACAGACATAAGCCAAGGAGCATAATGAGATCCGCTTAAAAGCACAACATCTGGTTTCTCTTTTTTAAGAATACACCTCATTATACTAATTGATTCTTTGTATCTGCGCTCAACATCTTTAAGGGTTTTACTCTTCTTCAACACATCCATTATTGGCAAATCATGAACATTAATTATGTGATGATCAAAAACCTCTGGGGCAAAATTCCTAAAAATAATAGGGCCCTTCATATACATTCGAGCGTTTAATTCAATTCCCAAAAGATCATAATCTTGGCCATAGAGATGATTAATTAAATTAATGTTAGAGGAAGTAATTCCCCCGATATATTCCCTTGTAAGATTAATAGCTATTTTCATGTATATAATAAAAAGCGCTTTTTTGGCGCTTGATTATTTAATTTTATTATAGCTAAAAATTCTTTTTTTTACAATCTCTATTAAAATAATTTCCACTAAGCTAATTCCCAAAATTATTAACCATTCAAAACCGCTTAATGGCTGAGTGGCCAAAAGTTTTTGCAAAGGCGGAAAGTAAACAGCGCCAAGCAATAGAATAAGCCCCAAGGCAACACCAAAAACTAAATACCTGTTGGAAAAAATATCTTTTCTAAAGATTGTTCTCTTGAAAGAGCGAACAGAAAAAGCAAACACCAAAGAATCAAGGCACATTAAAGCAAAAGTCATTGATCTGGCTTTTTCTATTTGGCCAGAGGATTTCCAAAAAAATAAAAATGCAAAAAAAGCAGCCAACCCAGAAATTAAAAAAATACAAACCATCCATTTTTTTAAAGGTTTGTTTAAAATTGGCTCTTTGGGACTTCTTGGGGGTTCGTCCATTATTCCCTTTGTTTCTTGTTCGGTTGTTAAAGCAATATCGGGGAAACCATCTTCCACTAAATTTATCCAAAGAATTTGGGCTGGCAAAAGTGGTAAAGGAAATCCCATAACCATGCAGCCCAAAAATAAAAACAACTCTGAAAAATCATCAGCCACTAGATAAGTAAAGACCTTTCTTATATTTCCAAAAACAACCCTGCCCTGTTCAATAGCTTTTATAATGGTTCTAAAGTTATTGTCAAGCAAAACTAAGTCAGCTACCTCTTTGGCAACATCAGTGCCAGAGCCCAAGGAAATACCAATGTCAGCTATCTTTAAGGCTGGGGCATCATTAACCCCATCCCCCACCATAGCCACCACCTCGCCATTGTTTTGAAGAGCTCTAACAATACGCAACTTATGGCTTGGAGAAACTCTAGCGTAAATTGAAATAAGCTTAACCTTTTCTTTTAAATCATCGTCGCTTAATAAATCAATCTCTTTGCCCTCTAAAATGTTTTCTTTTTCTGCATGGAGGCCGATTTCCAAAGCAATGGCTTTAGCTGTTAGTTTATGATCGCCAGTAATAAGAATTGTGCGAATGCCAGCTTTTTTGGTAATTTCAATCGACTCTGCAGCGTCAACCCTTAATGGGTCTTTAATAGCCACAAAACCAACTAATACCATTTTCTCTCTAAGCTCTAATAAATTTTCATATTTTGTGGAGCAAGGATACACTTTATAACAACAAGCCAACACTCTCAACCCTTTTTCAGTTAAAGTATTTACCTTAAGAAAAAGCTTTTTTAATTCAATGGGGCTTAATTTTTTCTTTTTTCCATCAATATCTAGAAATGCTGAATGTTCAATAATAATTTCAGGAGCGCCTAGGGCATACAAAATATTTTTTTTATTACCAAATTTATGATAGGTAACAGCATATTTCGCGCCAGATTCAAAATTAATTCTATCAAGCACTGGATATTGAGTTTCTAATTCTTCTTTGTAAATCCCAGCTTGCATGCCAGCCATCAACAGGGCTTGATCTGTTGGCCTGCCTCGAACTATCCACTTTTCTAATTCTTGGTCAGGGTTTTCCACAAATGCCTCATTAACTAATGAAGCAATTTTTAGAGCTAAAATATGCGACTCAATTCCGTTAGAATTATTATTCTTAAAAATATTCTTAAAGTTAGAGCTTAATAGTTCTTTTGTGCTTGTAAACACATGGCTCACCTGCATTTTACCCTCTGTTAAAGTGCCTGTTTTATCAGTGCAAATAACAGTTACGCTTCCCAAAGTTTCTGTGGCAATTAATTTTCTTACCAAGCCTTTTTGTTTAAATATCCGGCGCATTCCCAAGGTTAATATAACAGTAATGGCTGGTAAAAGGCCTTCGGGAATAGCTGAAACAGCCAGAGCCAATGAGGCCACCAAAATATCATTAAAAGATTTTTCTGTAAAATAACCAATTAAAATAATAGTTATTATAATAGCTATTATAAAAACAGCGGTTTGCTTTGAAAGAGTAAGGATTTTCTTTTGAAGGGGCGTTTTCCTTTCTTTTGTTTCTCTTAATAACCCAACAATTTTGCCAATTTCAGTGTTAAGGCCAGTACCCGTAACCATTATCTTCCCTTCTCCCTCTTCAATAATGGTACCCATAAAAGCCATATTGATCTGTTCAGCTAAAGGAGAATTTTCGGGTACTTTTGCGCCTTCATCTTTTTTTACTGCCTTGGATTCTCCTGTTAGGCTGGCTTCGTTAATTTTTAAATTTTTCGATTCAATAACTCGGCCGTCAGCGGGAACCTTATCTCCCATTTTTAATATAACCACATCTCCTTCAACCAAATTTTCACTATCAATTTCTTTTTCATTGCCATCTCGCAAGACCTTGGCTTTTATTTTTACCATTTTCTTTAAAGCTGCTAAAGAATTGTTTGCTTTGTTTTCTTGGTAAAACCCAACCGTAGTATTAATAAATAAAACAACAATAATAAAAATAGTGTCTGAAAAATGCTTTGAAAAAAAAGAGATAACAACCGCTATTAAAAGAACATACATTAAGGGGCTGTTAAACTGGCTAAGAAAAAGCTTTATTTTTGAATGCGGTTTTGGGGATGGCAAAACATTCTTGCCATTTTTTTGCAAACGAAAATCTGCCTCTTGGCTAGTTAGCCCTTTGAAACTAGATTCTAATATTGAATAATCCATACCTTATTTTAACATAAAACAAAAAACCCATCCCTATTTTAACTGGATAAATTTTTATCTGCCAACCCCTCTAATGTTATTTTTTTCTAATTTTGTAATAAGAATAAACTAAAGGCGAAGCTAAGAAAATTGAAGAATATGTTCCCAAACCAATGCCAATAATTAAACACAGGGCAAATGGTTTTAATGCCACCCCGCCAAATAAAAATAAAGCCAACAAAACCATTAAAACAGTTATAGATGTATTGACTGACCGAGTAAATGTTTGATTCAAGCTTTTGTTGATAATATCCTTGAAATTAGCGCTTTTTTCTTTGGAAAGATTTTCTCTAATTCGGTCAAAAACAACCACTGTGTCATGAATTGAATAACCAAATATAGTTAATAAGGCCGTAATAATAGGAATGGTTATTTCGTAGCCATAGTATCTTCCCAAAATTGCCCAAACACCAATTGGCACCATAGCGTCATGAATTAAAGCAACAATTCCCATAAGCCCATAAACATAGGACTTCACAGGAAAAGAAACTTTTCTAAAAGCAATGGCAATGTAAATTAGTATTGATATTAAGGCTAAAGAAATAACTGTTTTAATCTTGCTTCTTAGTTCATTGCCAATAACAGGCCCTATTGATTCAAAACTTTCCGATCCCTCAACAACACTGCCCATTTCTTTTAGTTTATCAATAATTTGCTGGTGATTTACCTCGCTAATGTCTTGCATTTTCAAAACAATTGTTTTTTCTCCTTGTTGCTGAACAACTGCCTCCTTCAACCCCAAGCTCAAAAGCGCCCCATTGACTTGCTGACTTGTTGGCAAAGAACCATTATAAGAAATGCTCAAAACAGTACCCCCCGTAAAGTCAATTCCCCATTTTACCCCAAAAGAAGCAACAGAAATTACTGTTAAAACAGTTAATAAGATTGAGAGCCCATAAGATACTCTTCTATATTTAATAAAATCAAATTTCATAAATTTATTGTCTCCACAGCCATTTAATTTTCTCTAACTTTGTGCCAATGAAAAATCTCATCAAAGTTTTTGTAATAATAATGGCTGAAAACATACTCACCAAAACGCCCAAGCTTAAAGCCACGGCAAACCCTTTTACAAAGCTTGTCCCAAAAATAAACATTATTAAAGCAATAATTAAAGTATTAAAATTACTATCTCTAATAGATGGCCAAGCTCTTGAAAATCCATTTTCTAAAGATGTTTTAAAATTTTCCCCCTTTCTTCTTTCCTCTTTTTGGCGTTCAAAAATCAAAACATTAGCGTCAACCGCCATACCAATTGATAATATAGCAGCTCCAACTCCAGCTAAAGTTAAAGTAACTGGAATTACTTTAAATAAAGACAGCAAAATCAAGCTATAAATAGCCAAAGCCACCGAGGCCAACAATCCAGAAAATCTATAAAACCCAATCATAAATATGCAAACAGCCAAAAAGCCAAAAAGCCCAGCCTTTAAGGAAGTGTTCAAGGAAACCATGCCCAAGCTGGGGCCAATTGTATTTTGAGATATCAAAGTAATTGGCACAGGCAAAGCCCCAGAATTAAAATTACGCACCATATTGCGAGCTTCCTGCACGGAAAACTGGCCAGTTATTTGAGCTTTGCCCCCAGCAATCTCTTCATTAACATTTGGAGCTGAAATTAAAGAATTATCAATAAAAATAGCTAGTCGCTTGCCAACATTTTTGGCTGTTATTTGCCTAAATAATTCTGCGCCATCTGAATTAAATTCTAATAAAATTTCAGGAGCCATTGTTTGCTGGTTAAAGCCCAAGTCTGCTTTTTTCAAATATTTTCCATTAAGCTGTGTTGCTTCAAAGGTAGGGTTTTCCGCGTTAAAATCAGCTGTTTGTTGCCTAAAATCAAGGTAAGGAGTTTTGCCAATCATTTCAATGGCTTTGTTAACATCTGTTACTCCTGATAAGTCAACTACTAATCTCTGTTTGTCCCCTGCCTCTTGTATGGCCACCTGGGGCTCGGCCACGCCAAATAGGTTAACTCTTCGCTCAATAACGTCCCGCAGACCCTGCATTGCTTCTTTTTGGTCTTTGGCTACAATGGTGCTACTAGCAAAATCTGCTTGGTAAACCAAATGGCTTCCGCCTTGCAAATCAAGGCCAAGTTTAAAATTAATAACTGGCAAATTTGGCAATTTTTCCAGCAAAGGCACGCCTTTTTCCTTAAACCAGTTTATTCCTTGGTTAATTGGCTGTGGAAAAACCAAACAAAAAACAACCACTGTTAAAATGCCAACAAATATTAAATTATTCTTTACTTTATTCTCCATGAGTATAAGCTACCAAAAATTTTATTTTATTTCAAGTGCTATAATATTTATAAACAAAAAAACGCCTTTTCGGCAAAATAACTTTTTTATAATCTTAAGAATACAAATTGCTGTGGGTATCCACATCCACGAAAATGCATTCATTTTCGTTCAAAAATTTATAAATTGCTCGAAAGTCCCCTGTAATATTTATACTGCGATAATCATTATATTTTCCCTTCAAGGGGTGATTTTCTAAAATAGGACTAAATGGGTTTTCTAAAAATAATTGCAACCGTTCTCGGGCTTTTTTCTTTTCATTCGCCCTTAATTTTCCAAACTGCTTATCAAAATTTTTATGAAAAATTATTTTCATAAAGAAGAAAGATAATCCTTCATTTCTTTCGAAGAGGAAACCGACTTAGAAACATTTTTACCCCTACTAATATCATATTCTATATTACCCAATAAATTTTCTAACTCTGGTGTCATTTGAGAGGCAACGCTAAAAGAAACCGCTTTATTCCTCACAAACTGTCTTAAGTAAGCATTTAGGACGGCACTTAAAGACAGGCCAAGCTCTTGGGCAGTTTTTTGCGCATTTTCTTTTAGATCTCTTTTAGTTTTTATATTTATAACAGTATTCATATAAATGTTCTTATATCTAAAGTATATACCTTGTAAAATCAATGTCAAGAGTGAGTGTGTGTGTTCTATTGGTTCATGGAAACTTTAAAGATGGTGCGGGCGATTTGGCTGTCAATGTCATTTTGTAGGTCATAAAAGAGTTTATGGCTCTCTGATTTATATTCAACTAACGGGTCACGACCCCCGTACGCCCTCAAGCCAACCGCTTCTTTTAAATTATCTAATGAAACCAAATGCTCTGTCCAGAAAAAATCAATTGTTTTCAAGCAAACAAACTTTAAAACCTTGCGCATATTCTCTTTGCCTTCTTTGGTCTCTTTGTTTTCAAAAGCCTTTTCTATAGTTATGTCATTGTCAACCGAAAAAATAGTTTTCATTTCTTCCTCGTCGCCAGCTATTTTCTCAACCTCTTTTCGCAAAATATCAAGAACATTATTTTTTAATTCATCATAATTTTGTTTTAAAACAGCTTCTCTTTTTGCATAAATCGCTTTTCTATGCCTTGAAATTACATCGTCATATTCCAAAACATGCTTTCTTGAATCAAAATTAAACCCCTCAACCCTAATTTGAGCTTTTTCAATGGCTTTGGAAATAATTCCAGCCTGAATTGGCTGGTCCTCCTCTACTTTTAAGGTATTCATTACGGCTTTCAGGCGATCGCCACCAAAAATCCTCATCAAATCATCGTCCAAAGAAACAAAAAATTGCGAACTGCCTGGGTCGCCCTGCCTGCCAGCTCTGCCCCTTAGCTGGTCATCAATTCTTCTGGCCTCATGCCGTTCAGTGCCCAACACAAACAACCCGCCCAATGCCTTAACCTCTTGTGCTTCCTCCTCGTTAAGCGGACTACCCCCCAAAATAATATCCACACCTCTTCCTGCCATATTGGTAGCCACTGTTACCGCCCCTTTTCTGCCAGCTTGAGCAATAATTTCTCCTTCTCTTTCATGATTCTTTGCATTTAAGATTTCGTGCTTTATTCCCTCTCTTTCTAAAAGCCTTTTTAAATATTCATTTTTTTCAACTGACTTTGTGCCCACCAAAACTGGCTGGCCAAGATTTTGTTTTACTTTTATTTCTTCAATAACTGCTTTAAACTTAGCTTTTTCTGTTTTATAAATTAAGTCGGCTAAATCTTGCCTTATCATTTTTTTATTTGTTGGCACAGGTATAACCAACAATTTATAAACCTTGTCAAATTCTTCTGAGGATGTTAAAGCCGTGCCTGTCATGCCAGACAATTTTTCATAAAACCGAAAATAATTTTGAAAAGTAATAGTGGCTAAAATTTTCGATTCTGGCTGAACTTCCACTTTTTCTTTGGCCTCAATGGCTTGGTGCAATCCTCCTGAATACCTCCTGCCAGGCAAAATTCTTCCTGTGAATTCGTCAATAATAATAATTTGCCCGTCTTTGACAATATAGTCCCTGTCTTTTTGGAAAAAAACCATGGCTCTTAACGATTGCTCCAAAAAATGCAAATATTTTATCCCTTTGCTTTCATATATATTGCCAACCCCTAATATTCTTTCTATTTTGTTAATACCTTCTTCGGTTAAAGAAGCTGTCTTTAATTTTTCATCTAAATTATAATCCTCGGGTTCTTTCAATTTTGGAACAATTCTTGAGAAATCCTTATAAAGGCCTGATGACTCAAAATCGGGCTGGGAAATAATTAAAGGAGTTCTAGCTTCATCAATTAAAATAGAGTCAATTTCATCCACAATAGCAAAATTGAAATCTCTTTGTGATTTTTCTTCTAAATCAAAAACTAAGTTGTCTCTTAAATAATCAAAACCAAACTCATTGTTTGTGCCATAGGTAATATCAGCCATATAGGCCTCTTTTCTTGAGCAAGGTTTTAAGAAGCTTGCCTCAACTTTAAAGCTTCCTGTGGCGTCTCTTTCTTTGTCTTTATCTTTTTCTGTTTGAAAATTTTCATCATAAAGATAAGAAGCATCGTTTATAATACAGCCAACCGATAATCCCAAAGCATTATAAATTTGCCCCATCCAAACAGCGTCTCTTTTGGCCAAGTAGTCATTCACTGTAACCACATGAACTCCTTTGCTAGATAGCGCATTTAAATAAACAGCTAAAGTTGAAGTTAAAGTTTTTCCCTCTCCTGTTTTCATTTCAGCGATTTTCCCTTGGTGTAAAACCATTCCCCCAATCAGCTGAACATCAAAATGCCTTTGCTTTAAAACTCTTTTTGAAGCTTCTCTTGTTAAGGCAAAAGCGTCTGGCAAAATATCGTCCAGCGTCTCATTATTTTTTAATCGCTCTTTTAGCTGAAAAGTTTTTTGCTTTAACTCGTCATTGGAAAATTTTTCTAAGTCCGCTTCCATTGCGTTTATTTTTCCAACAACCTCCCAGCATTTTTTTAAAAACTTTTCATTTGGATCCCCCAAAATTTTACTTAATAATCCCATATATATTTATTGCATCATAGCATAAAATCAAACGAAAATCCCCGCCACACGAAAGCTCAAAAAATTTTAAGCTCTTGCGTGGCGGGGATCTAGTTCAAGAAGAAAACTATTTCTTCTTCTTTGTTTTTGTTTTCTTTTTTGCGGCCATCGTTTTAATTTTAGTATGTTTTTTGACAGTCGACTATGCTGTCATCCTTTATTTATTTTCGCACTTTACTGTAAAGTGTCAACATGTGGATAACTGGAAAAAATTTTAAATTTTAAATTCTAAATTTTAAAAACCTAAATACTGAATTTCCTCCTCTAAGTCAACGCCAAACTTTTTTTTAACCGTTTTTTTAGTCAAGTCAATTAGTTTTTTTACATCGCGGGCTTTGCCACGGCCGTTATTAACAATAAAGTTGCTATGTTTTCGGGATATTTCTACTCCCCCAATTCGCTTGCCTTTTAAACCCGCTTTTTCTATTAGCCAAGCAGATGGAATAATATTTTTATCTTGAAATTGTTTTAATTCAAGAAATTGTTTCAATAATTCCTGATTCTTAATTCCTAGTTCTTGATTCCTGAACACGCTGCCAGCAGAAAAAAATTCTAAAGGTTGAGTTTGCTTTTTCTTTTGAAAATATTCTTTCATTTTATTTTCAATTTCTATTTTATTTCCTGTTTGTAATTTTATTTTTGCTGATAAAATTACTAAATTTTTATTTCTCTTGAAAATTGAATCTCTATAATTGAAATCGCACTCTTCTTTTTCATAATTCCTAATTCTTAATTCTTGATTCTCGAAGTCAATCGCTTCCACCTTTTCCACGCAATCGCTTATTGACTGCCCAAAAGCCCCTGCATTCCCATATATTGCTCCCCCAACTGTTCCAGGAATCCCCATAGCCCACTCCATTCCAGTTAAACCTTCTTGTAGCGCAACCCCAACCAATTTACCCAACGCTACCCCCGCCCCAACCTCTATTCCTGATTCCTGATTCCTGATTCCTGATTCTCGTATCTTAATAACCAATCCTTTATATTTTTTATCATTTATTAAAACATTGCTTCCCCCGCCTAAAACAAAAAAAGGCATTCTTTTTGCCTTAGCCCATTTTATCGCTTCAACCACTTCCTCTCTGCTATTGGTTTGGCAAAAATATTTTGCCTTTGGGCCAATCCAAAAAGTAGTTAAATCTTTTAATGAAATATTCTTTTTTAGCTTATTCTGAAAGTCCATTGGCAGATGCCCGACCCTACTCCGAGGCAAAGGGCGGAGGGGTGGGGTCGGGACTAAGCAACCTGCCAATGGACGGGAGGGTGTACTCCAAATATTAATAAAGTGAGTGCCGCTCCCATCCAGTGTTAGTATAACATAAAACAAAAACCCCTAAAAGGGGTTTCTGCCACACTTGAAGTTAACTCACTTTATTAAAGCAATGATAGCATCTTATCGAAAAAATGTCAAGACCCTGTAGTGGTTGTGGCTGTAGTAGTTGCTTGAGACAATAAACTGCTAAAGTCCTTCAGCCAATCTGGATTTATTTCAATTGCTTTTCTGGCAATCTCTACAGCCTTTTCTTTGTCTCCAGATACTGCTGCCACCTGGCTTGCCACCTGATAAGACCGCAAAACGGTTGGCTCTAAATCAAGAGCTTTTTGAGCCAATGCATTAGCCCCGGCAAAATCCTGAACATAAAGTTTTGTTTGCGCCAGCACCCAATATGATTGTTGATTGTTTGGAGACTGTTTCATTGCTTCTTCTCCATATTGTTGGGCTAAATCTATTTTTGTAGAATCCAAAAGAACATAGGTATTATAAAGCTGGGCAAGTTTTAAAGTTATTCTATAATCAAGCGGGGAATCTTTCTTGCGTTGCTCCATAAGTTTGACAACAGCATCTATCTCTCTAATTAAATCCTCCTTTTTGGCTTTTTCAATATTATTTTGGACCACATTCTGCGAAAAGTCAGCATAAAAGTCAGTTATTTGATACTTGCCCAAAGAAGAACTTTCTATGGTTTTTTGATAGCCAATCAGCCGCTCCCCTTGATATTGAGCCTGCACAGTCAAAATAATATTTTTATCTAATTGCCAAGGTTTATATAAAAGATAATAAAAACACAATAAACCAATACACAGCGTAATCCCTAAAGGCCATCTGCTTTTTGCTGTAAAATATGTTTTTGTTTTTTCAGGAGTGTGCAGTGTAGCTAAAAATGCCACAAAAGATATTGTTAAAGCAAGCATCATTAAGCTACCCACCATATCAAAAACAGTTAAGTTTTGAATAAAATACGCCACAGGCAAAACTGAAAAAACAGCAAAAGTCCAAAAATCAATTGTTTTGTCTTTAAAATACTTCTTTCGCAAAACCCAAATCAAAGCAAAGAATATTCCCAAATAAGCTAAAAATCCAAAAGCCCCCGTGGCAACCAAAGTGTCTAAAATAATATTATGAGTTCTATCAAACCAGAATTCGCCTCCGCATTTAGGCGTGAATAAACAAGGGTTAAAATATTTTGGAAATAAAATATCATAAGTTTCTGGGCCCCAGCCAAAAAATGGCCTTTCTAAAAATCCTTTTTCGGCAATTGTCCAATTAGCAAATCTTCCCTCAGTAGCCATTTTGCCAAACAAATTATGCACAGGATTATTGGGAAAGTATATCAAAATAATTGAAGCAATAACTGCTAATACTCCAACAGCAATAGCTACTTTGCTAATTAAATTAATTACTTTATTTTTTACTTTAAAGGCCAGATATAAAAAGCCAATCAGTAGAAGACCCCCTAAAGAAGCTCCTAAAGCCGCTCGCGCGCCCTGCAAATAAATAGCAACCACTGACAAAACCGCCATAACTCCCAAAATAATTTTTAAAATAATATTTTTTCTTTCCTGAAAAAATAAATAAACAGCAATAAAAAAGTTGAAAATTAAGTAAGACCCTAAAAATGAAGTGTTTCCCAAAGTAACGCCCATTCTGTCTGAAAATGTTACTGCTTTAACTTCCTGCTGTTCTAATATGCCAAAAAGAGAAACAACAAAAGCTATTCCCAAAGAAATAAGAAAGATTCTTTTCCACTGGCTAAATGTTTTTAATGTAGAAGAAACAGCTAGAAAAAATCCAAACATATTAAGCCACATTAAAAGCCCTGACATTCTTTCAAATTTAGACCAAAAAGACCTAGAGGGGTCAACGCCAAAAATAGAGCTAACTGTCATAAAAAATACAAATAAGCCAAAGGTCAAAAGAACAGCATTTGTTTTTGGCCGATACTTTTTATTATATATAGCTAAGATAAGCCAAGCGAAAAATATTATCTGACAAAAAGCCATAAAGTATAGGCTTTTTGGCCCAACAAAAGGAAAATAATATTTAGGGCTATAAATTAAAGGCGTTAAGAGCGAAATACTTGCTCCCCAAAAAATTATTGTTGTTAAAAATTTTTCCCACGAGCTCTGCAAGGAGCTCGGCTCCTTGCCCCCCAAAGAGCCATGCTCCTTTGGTTCACCAAACTTTCTCTCTTTTTTTAGTCGCGCATTTTTACCCATATATTTTATTTGTTATATTAGCTATTTTATACTAAAATAAATAAAATGCAAAAAATAAGACAATTTATTTTAACAATCGGCGACATTATACTGGCCTTCCTAGCTTTGCTTTTAACTTTAAATATAAGATATTGGGGCAATTTTAATTCTAATATTTTTAACCAGCATTTATTGCCTTTTGCCATTATCTATTTTGTTTGGATAATATTCTTTTATATTTTTGGGCTTTATGATTTAAAAATAATCGGCCCCAGAGGCGAACTACTTCAAAGAATGCTCCAATGCTTTTCGGTTTGTTTAATAATTAGCTTAGCATTCTTCTATTTAATTCCATTTTTTGGCATTACGCCAAAAACAAATTTAATCTTAAACATTGGTATTTTTGCTATTTTAATATTTTTGTGGCGAAAGCTTTTTTACGCTCTTTTTTCTTCGCTTTACAGGGCAAATATAGCGTTTTTGGGCAAAATACCAATGGCCGTAAATTTATCTAATGAAATTAAAAACCAGCCACAACTTGGCTACAAATTAATCGGCTTCTTAAATGAAAAAGCCAATCTGGGAGCCCAAATAAAAAAATACAAGATTAGTGTTTTAATTGTTAGTGAAAATATTGAAAAAAATTCTGGGTTAGCTGACCAGCTATACCAATGCTTATCTTTAAAAATTACCTTTTTGTCTTTAGATAAAGCATTTGAAGAAATTTTGGGTAAAATACCTATTGATTTTGTAAGCCAGGCATGGTTCTTAAAAAATCTTTCAGAAAGCGAAAAATCGGCTTACGATAAAATCAAACGCCTAACTGATTTTATCATAGCCATTGTTTTGATTATCTTAACTTCGCCTTTCTGGCTTATGTCAGCAGTTGCCATAAAGCTTGATGACAAAGGTCCTGTTTTTTATAAGCAAGAGCGGGTTGGCAAAAACAGAAAAAACTTTTTAATTTTTAAGTTCCGGTCAATGATTACCGATGCTGAAAAAATGGGGGCTGTGTGGGCCTCAAAAAAAGACCCGCGAGTTACCGCTGTTGGTAAAGTTCTAAAAAAATTCCATATTGACGAATTTCCCCAAATGCTTAATGTTTTAAAAGGAGATCTTTCTCTAACCGGACCCAGGCCCGAACGACCAGAATTTGTCAAACAATTAGAAAAAGAAATTCCTCATTACCACTTGCGCCATATTATAAAGCCGGGATTTACTGGCTGGGCCCAAACGAGATTTATACAATATGCAAGAAGTAAAGAGGAAAGCCACGAAAAGTTCCAATACGATTTATATTATATAAAAAACAGATCCTTTTTACTGGACCTGGGCATACTCCTCAAAACCTTCTTGTTATTCTTTAAAACTGAATAGCTCTCTTATGTCATGCTGAGCCAGCAGGCGAAGCATCTCTATCCGAGAACCTTCGCTAATCGCTCAGGGTGACACAGCCGAATACAGTTGTTCGTATTTTTCTACCATTTTATCTAAAGTAAAATTGGCTTTGGCTTTTTGTAGGTTATAATCCCCCATTTGCTTCCTGATTTGGGGATTTTTTATTAAATAATCAATTGCTGATTTTACTTCATCAAAATAATTATTTCGCACCAAAAATCCGCCTTTTTCCCTTTCAATTAATTCGGGGATACCCCCAACATTAGAGGCCACCACTGGCAAACCAGCAAACATTGCCTCTAATATTGTAATAGGCATACCCTCAAATTGAGACAGCAAAACAAAAATATCAAAAGCCAAAAGTAATTCTCGAGTTTCTATGGGAGGTTTTTCGCCCAAAAGCAAAATATTTTTTTCCAAGCCATTGCTTTTAACAAAATTCTGGCATTTCTCTTGAAGAGGCCCTGCCCCCAATAATACAAACTTAATATTCTTGGCCTGCCCTGAGCTCTGCCGAAGGGTTTCTTTAGCTACCCCGAGAAAAAGCAAGGGGTCTTTGGGATAAGCCAAGCGAGCCACCATGACAAAAACAATGTCGTTTAGCCCAATGCCATAATCTGCTCGCATTTCTTCTCTTTTATTTTCAATATTAAAATCAATGCCATTTTGGATTAGTAAAAATTTTGAAGGCTTGGCAATCTTTTGCCTGATGCCATCAGCCATTACTCTGTTTGCCACGCAAATTATTCTGGTGGTAAAGGCCCCCGAAAGCTTTTCTAAAAAAATAAAGGTTTTCTTCATTAAGCCGTACTCTTCTTGGTTATAAAATCCCCAAGAGTGGACGGTATAAAATATTTTTTTGACCATAGCCTGCTTGGCGCTCAGCCTGCCCAAAAATCCAGCTTTAGCTGAATGGCAATGGACAATATCAAACTTGCCTTTTCTGATTATTTTTTTTAAAGCCATTAAGGCCTTCAAGTCGTTAATGGGCGCAATTCGCCTTTTAAAATCTTTAATTTGATGAACTTTGATATTTCGGCTTTCTAATTTTTCAACCAAAAGGCCGCTTGGAGAACAAGCCACTTCTACTTCAAATTTTTCTTTATCTAAATTATCCGCTAAATCAAAAACCACTCTTTGAGCCCCGCCCCAATCTGATAAAGTTATAATTTGTAAAATTTTTTTACGCATACATCTGAATAATTCTAATCATAATATGAAACAACCCCCTTAGTTTTGGATAACCGTATTTTGTAATAGCTCGCCATCTTGCCTTTATAGCAAATTTTTTCTGCTCATTATTTTTATGTGAAATTGAGCTTGCCAATTTTCGCCACTTTATTAATCTATCTGGCAAGTTAACAACTTGATATTTTCTGGCCAAACGCAAAACTAATTCATAGTCCTGAGCTTTCTTGAACTTTTCATCATAAAAACCCTCTTTATCCAAGATTACTTTTCGCATCATTAAAGATGAATGGATAAACTGATTATTAAATAAAAGCTGTTTTTTAATTTCAAGATAGCCAAGAGCCAAATTCTTTTGGCCCATTTCTTCGCCCTTTTCATTAATAATAAGCCCTAAAGTCCCGCATAAAGCAACTTCTAGATTTTTATTTAAAAATTCAACCTGCAGGGCAAAGCGATTTTTTAAGCAAACATCGTCGTCGTCCATACGGGCGATAAGCTCTCCTTGAGCTTGTTGAAGGGCGATGTTAAGCGATTTAGTTAAGCCAAGGCATTGCGAATTAGTAATTATTTTTATCCTCTCGTCTCTAGCTTCATACTCATTTAATATAATAGCATTTAAATCAGTTGAACCATCATCAACAATTAAAAATTCAAAATCGCTAAAGGTTTGCCCCAATACACTATCAATGGCTTCTCTTAAATATTTTTCTCCGTTATGAGAAGACATCACAACAGAGAGTTTTTGATTGAAATTTGCCATAATTTACAATATGATAGAGAAATGAAAATAAAAAATAAAATTAAAGATTGGCTGTTATGGAGCCAGAAATATACCCAAACAGATATGCTCTATTTAACAAAGGGCGGATTTTGGCTTCTTATGAGCCAGATAGTCGGTTTTTTAGCCAACTTTTTACTAATAATAGCTTTTACTAATTGGCTGTCAAAAGAAACTTTCGGCACCTATAAATATGTTTTATCTCTTTTGGGCATTTTATCAATACCCTCTTTGTCTGGATTAAACACATCTGTTTTAAACACTGCCGCAAAAAACGAAGATGGCTCTTTTTTGCCAGCTTTTAGATTAAAGCTTCTCTGGGGGTTTTGGGGTTCTTTGGCCTCTCTAATTGTAGCTGGCTATTACTTTTTGCAAGGCAATCAAATGCTGGCTGTTTGTTTTTTAATTGTGGCTTGTTTCTTGCCTTTTTTCAATAGTTTTTCTTTATATGAAAGCTTTTTAGCTGGCAAAAAGAAATTTGCCACACAGAACATATTTAATATTATAACGCAAGTTGTTTCATTAATATTTTTAGGGGGAACAGTATTCTTCACTAAAAATATTTTCATTATTTTACTAGCTTATTTTTTACCCCTAACACTGACCTATGCTGTATTTTTTTATTTAACTAAAAAAAATATTAAGAAAGAAAGCAAAATAGACCAAAAAACCATTTCTTTTGGCAAGCACCTAAGCTTAATAGGTAGCTTAGCTAGCTTAAATAGCCAAGTTGATAAAGTAATACTATGGCATTTTTTAGGCCCTGTTCCCCTAGCCATTTATTCTGTAGCCATGATGATGCCCGACAAAATAAAAGATACCTTAAAAATTATCGGCAGCTTAGCAATGCCAAAATTAGTTACTAAGCCAATGGACGAATTGAAAAAGGTAGTTCCCAAAAAAACTCTTCAGCTTTTTGCATTAGCTATCCCTGCAATGATTTTGTATATTTTAATAGCTCCTTATTTATTTAAGTGGTTTTTTCCCCAATATGCAAACTCAGTAGCTTATTCGCAGGTTTATGCTTTGATCCTTTTATCATACCCAAGAATTTTATCTGGCTCGGTTTTATCAGCCAAACAAAAAACCAAAGAACTTTACATTGGTGCTTTGGTGATGTCGCCTATTTATTGGATTTTACTTTTAACCTTTATTCCTTTTCTTGGCCTTTGGGGAGCTATTGCCTCTTTCTTAATTTTAGAAGTAATTACTTTTGCTTTTCAGTACTGGCAATTCAAAAGAATTAAAGATTCCTAAAATATTCTATATTTTTAAGATCATTCTCAAGGCCATCGTCTTTTTTGGGAACTTCAAAAGATAAAAATATATCTTCTACTTGCTGTATTGGAGCAAGTTTTTCTTTTACAAATTTATAATCAAAAGTTCCCTCCCATAAGTCCAAATGCTTATCTGTTTCATCCTCAACATTGCCTCCAGATAAATGAAAATATTTTGGTTTTAAAATATCAATACACTCGCTGATAAAATCATAAGGATCAATTTTTTGCCAAACAGCCGAAGCCAAAGAATGGCACACGTCAAAACAAATTTCAAATCCGCATTCTTTATGAATGAATTCCAACTCTTCTTTAGAGTAACCAAAACACATAACCCCGCCTTCTTTCACACCCACAAAACCAATTTTAATCATACTTTCCATTAAAACTCTTGGGTCTTTAATTTTAGCTGCTTCTCGCTTAAAAATTTCTTTGCTGTCCCCTACTCCCGGGTGGACTACAATAAACCGACTATCTAAATAATCCGCTGCTTTTACAACCTGATTATGCCAAATTTGCAGATTTTCGGGGGTTAAATTGAAAACATCAAAGTCGTGCGTAGTGTGGGGAGCGTGAATAACTACAGGAATTTTGTTTTCTAAAAAAATACTAAAATCAGCCAAGTCAAAAAGATTAGGCACTAAATAGATTTCCACAAAATCAGCCCTGCCCTGTTTAATTAAATCTATTACTTGGCTGAACCAATCCTTATTAGTACTCCAAATTTTAATTCCATATTTAAACATAGAATATACACATGGCTGTTGAAGGCTGTTGAAGCTCGGTTTTGGGGCTCCTTAAAAACCGAGCTTCAACAGCAAAAGTCAAAATTAAAATAAATCCCGAGACAAGGGCGTTCCAAATTCAATATCTACTAAAGCTTTTTTTTTCAAGACCTCACTTAGATATTTTGGCTCTAAGCCAACTGCGGGGCGAAAACTGCCAATATTTTCTGTGGTAAACTTTTCGCCCTTTTTTATATCTTTTATAGCCCAAAGCGATCTCCTAAATTGCTTGTTTTCTTTTTCACTTTCAACTGCTTCTAAAAAAGGCTTGCCCAGTATTTTTTCTGTTTCTCTTATCATTTCAACCATCTTAGAAAACTCGCCCGGCTCCAAAGAAAAAGCAGCGTCTGGGCCTCCGTCTTTTCTGCTCAAAATAAAATGGCGTTCAATTATTTTAGCCCCCAAAGCTACCCCCACACTTCCAGAAACAACACTTAGGCTATGGTCAGAAAGCCCCACTACCACATCAGGAAATTTCCTTTGAATCTCTGGGATTGTTAATAAATTTAAATCTTCCACTTTAGTGGGGTAAGCGCTCACACAATGCAAAACAGCAATGTCATTTGCGCCGCTTTCTTTTAAAATTGTTATAGCTTGAGACAACTCTTCAAAGCTTGTCATACCCCGAGCTATTACCACGGGTTTCTTGGTTTGAGCTATTTTTTTTAAAAGATTAATATCTGTGGCCTCAAAAGATGCCACTTTATAAAACGGGCAGTTTTTACTTTCTAAAAAATCAACTGATGTTATGTCATACGGAGTACCAATGAAAAGAGCGCCGTTTTCTTTAGCTATTTTTTCCAACTCGCTATGCCACTCCCATGGGGTTTGGGCTATTTGGTAAAGATGCTGCAGAGTTTGCCCCTTCCATGCCTCATTCACATTTACTTGAAACGGATCCTTTTCGGAATTTAAGGTCATTGTGTCTGGAGTGTAAGTTTGGATTTTAACAACATCAGCCAAAGACAAACAGGCCTGACGGACAAGCTCTTTAGCTTTTTCGAAATCTCCATTGTGGTTAGCAGAAAGCTCGGCAATAATAAGAGTTTTTTTAAGTTGTTTAAACATATTTTTTTAAATAAGTTCTCCAAATGTCATCTTGACTTTGAAATACAAAACCAAGTTTTTCAAATAATTTTTGCGAAGCAGTATTATCTTGATGAATCTCGGCAATAAATTTTTTTATTTCTTTTTCTTTCGCCATTTTATCTATTCCTTGTTCTATCGCCTCCTTAGCAATGCCTTTGCCATGAAATTTTTTAAGCAACGAAATATTCACTATGGCTTGTTTATTTTCTAATTCAATATCAAACCTTACTTGCCCCGCTCTTTCTCTATCTACCTCAATCACAAAAAGATATTTATTCGCTTGGCCTGAAAAAACTCTTTCTAACCAATTGATATGTTCTTGCCATTCAACCATTCTTGGCGTTCCAGAATTCTTATAAACATAATCTTTATTCCTTAAATCAAATAAAAACTTTTTATCGTCTTCATTCGCTTTTTTAAGATTAACTTTCATAAGTTAGTATTTAACTTTCTAAGACAATGTTTAGTATTCTCTCAGTAGAGCTTTTCCCAATAACACCTTCTGACTGTTCAGTTATTTTATCTTCTTTAGGGCGATTATAATCTTTAAGCTGTTCTCCTAAATCCTCGAGCGAAGAAGCTATGGAAATATCTTTCTCTAGTTCAATCGCACGCAAAACTTCTTCACCAAATACCTTCTTTAAGACTTCTCCGCCAAGACCATTTTGATAGCCTAAAAAAATACTTTTTTTACCACGTAAAGAAGCTATAAAATTTTCTGTACTAATAATACTAAGGGTTATATCGCAGCCCCACCCCGCTTCATTTATTGAAACTAGATCATTGGTGGCAAAAATAACCTTTAAATTTTCTGGCAATGATTCTGTAGATAAATTTAATATATTTTCTTTATTGGGATCTCTTGGGTGCGGCCTAACCATTAAAGCAAATCTTTTTTCCGGCTGTGCTTCAGCTAAGTCTATTATTGCTTCAAATGTTTGATTGAAAGTTTTTTCATTTATTCGTTCATCAACTTCCTCACCAAATTTTTCATAATCAGCTGAAACATCTCCCAAATAAAGAACAGCTATCTCATTATCATCTAACCCTAGTTTTTCTCGAGCTTTTTGAGGACACTCGGCTAATTTTTCTTTTTCTAATTCATCAAGAATAGGTGTTCCAGTAACCACTATTTTTTCTTGAGGAAAATCAGGTAATTGTTGTGACAAAATATTTTTTGCTAAATTATCACCACAAAGCATCCCGTCAATACTTTCCATTTGTGCCTTATTATTAAAAAGATCAGGGCGACCACCAATCCCATTCCAATTATCAAAAATTAAAAATAATTTCTCTGCCCCAAAAGCGCTTTTAGCATTGTAAAGCAAAGAACCACTTGGACTGTTTGATGACTCCATGGTAGATAGGGCTACATCAAATGGTTCTTCGTCAGCTGCTTTTAGGGCATCGAGAAATACTGAACCTTCTTCACCCCTGATAGCTTCAAATTTTATAGACGCTTCATCATCTTGAAATGAAGCTTCTAATTCCTTACCAGCTACATTGTCTGTTATAATGCCTATAGCCCGACATCGCGGGTCTGATCTTAATTTATCAATTAACGGCTTCATCGTTCTTATTGCCAATGGGTCAGAAATAGTCAGTAAAACTTTTTTAGCATTTTCTTCAATTTCCTCTTCGAGCTTTTCTAAAAGAAATACTTTTGTTTCAAACTTTTCTAAAATATCTTCTACTTCTTTTTCATTTGGTATATTTTCTTCATTTTCGATAATTCCTTTAACAACTTCTCGTTCGTCTCCTTCAGTTAAAGGTAGGATTTCACTGCCATGTTCACCAATAAATTCTATTTTTTCACTTTTTTGTTCTTTCATTTTTTTAATTTAATCGCTGAAAACTGGTATGGGCAATTGGGCCTTCCAGCATTTGTTCAACTTTATTTTCTTTTATAGCTTTACTTAAAATTGGAAAAACTTCATCCACTGCTTCTAAAAATTCTTTTATATGTTCCTCCTTAAAAGCCAAAGAAACATATATTCCCCCAGAAGCCAAAACTCCTTTTTTCAACATCTCTTGAGTATACAAAGTTCTGATGGCTTGGGCATTAGGGTAATCAAAAGAAATATGCAACATAGCTGGGAAACCCTCAATATGAAGTTTTACACCATGTTCTTCCGCTTTTTTAGCTAGCCCATTTTTAATAGCCAAACCAGTTTTTTCTAAATATTCTGGAACATTTTCCTTTATCATCTTGTTGATTGTGGCAATGGCGGCGGTTGGACCAATCCGTTCTGTCCAATAAGTGCTTGATATAAAACTTGTCTGGGCCGATTGCATTATTTCTTTTTTGCCAATAATAGCCCCCATTGGAAAACCGTTAGAAATACCCTTGGCAAAAACAGCCATATCGGGATTAATGCCAAGCTTTAAATGGCTCCCCCCGATATTAAATCTAAAGCCCACGGTAATTTCATCAAAGATTAAAACAGCTTTTATTTTATCGGCAATTTCCCGAACTTTTTTCACAAATCCAGAACTATCTGCCTGAAACTTCATCGGCTCCATTACAATAACGCCAATATCATTACTTTCTGATACTATTTTTTCCAACTCCTCAATTTTATTGTAATGGAAAGGCAACATTGTACCTGTTAAGCCACGAGGCACTCCGTTGGGAGCTAAACCTGATAGTAAGTGGCCATCTAAATTTTTATCGTTGGCTAAATTAGACGATAAATACCAATCACTCCAGCCGTGGTACCCACAAAAAGCCACCTTATCTTTGCCTGAATACGCCCGAGCAATTCTAATAGCCACAGCCATCGATTCCCCACCAGTTCGAGCATAACGCACCATACCAGCCCAAGGGTGAATTTTTAATAATAACTCTGCTAGCTCCACCTCTTCTGGGCAATTTAAGGTATTCATTGATCCGTTGTCAATTGCTTCTTTAGCTGCCTTATTAATATCCTCATCAGCATACCCCAAAATACAAGCACCAATGCCCATATAAGCGAAATCGAGATATTTGTTGCCATCTAGATCCCACACATAGCAGCCCTTTGCTTTTTGATAGTAACTTGGCCATAAATCAGGTAGAAACATTTCTGGCCTTTTACTTAAAAGCTGGGTTCCCCCAGGGATTATCTCTTTGGCTCTTTTATAAAGCTCTATGCCTTTTTTATTTTTTTCTTGTAAATTCATAAATTTAGTTTTCTAAGCTGTTGAAACCGAGCTTTTGGGAGCCCTTAAAGCTCGGTTTCAACAGCGATCCCCTGCAAGCGACTTTAATAATCCTTCATTGCGCTTAATTGTTTTATTAATTTTCAATAGCTCTGGTTTTTGCCCAAAAAAATTTAAAATATCGTCCAAGACAAAGTATCTTTTCTTTTTATATAAAGCGCCATAAATTTTTCTTATTAAAATTAAGTCTTTTGCTTCATCTAAAGTTAATCTTAAACCAGACAAATCATTGCCATTTCTAATAAAATTGCCGATTCTAAAAATTTCTGGATGGTTTCCAATATAAGCTGTAACGTGCTCTCTTTCTGATTTTAATTTAGCGTTTTGCCAAGTTTTTTCTAAGGCTTTAAAGCTAAAAACCTCAATGTCTAAGCCGTCGGGAAATGTTGGGGGGCGTACATTACTTACATAGTCGAATTTATTGTCTAGATAGAAGCTAATTACCTCATCACAAATTTGCCAATCCAAAACCGGGCAGTCAGCTGTAATCCTCACAATCGGGTCAATAGCAAATTGTTTGGCTGTTTGATAATACCTATCTAAAACATCGTCTTCTGAACCTCGAAAAACTTTTATTTTATTTTCTTTAGCGATCTCCTCTAGAATACTATCTTTCTTGTTAGTAGTCGTGGCTAAAATAATTAAAGAGGGAGCTTTAATCTTTTTCAAGCGAAAAATAACATGCTCTAAAACTGTTTTACCAAGAATCTTTCTAATCATTTTTCCTGGCAATCTTTTTGAGCCCATCCGGGCCTGAATAATAATACCAATCATAGTGAAAAAAGAATTATGAATTAAGAATCAGGAATTAAGATTTTTTTATAAATTTATAGCTTCCATACCTTAGCGGAATCCCTAACTGCTAAGGCGATTTTTAGAGTTTCTATTCCACGAATCAAATCGCTTTCTGGATTTTTATTTGCTTTTAAACAACTTAAAAACTCTTTTATCTCCGCCAAATATGTCTCATTCCAGTCAAGCTTGGCAATTTTATCAACTGTTTTCCATTGCTTACTAATGGCTGTGTACAACTCAATCTTTGACTCGTTTAAATCCCAAATTAAAGTTCCTTTTTCCCCAATAACTTTTAAACTTCTTGAGTAGCTTCTTTGCAAATAATCCATATGAACCTGCCCAATCATTCCGTTTTCAAATTGCAAAATCATTTCCACATAATCTTCAGTATCTATTTTTAAACTGCTTTGCTTTTTAGTTAAGCCAAATGTTTTTTTAACAGGCCCAAATAAATTATAAACTAAATTTATTTCGTGAATATCATCAAGCAAAATTCCCCCGCCCAAATCTTTTTTAGCAGAATATGATTTTGCATAATCAGTGCCAGGCCGCCAATCAGGCAAATAATAACCAAACTCTGCCCTAACTCCCAAAACCTTGCCTAATATTTTCTTTCTTAAAATGCTTTGGATTTTTTTAAACTGGGGGTGAAAATCAATGTTATAACCAACCATTATTGGTTTTATGTTTTTACTTATTCCTTGCAATTGAATTAAGCCAGCCAAAGTGTGGCTCAATGGTTTTTCAATAAACATTGGGGTTTTTGTTTTAGCCACTTCCAAAGCAATTTTTAAATGCGTTGAGCTGGGCGAACAAATAAAAACCGCGTCCCATTTTTCTTTTAACGCCTCTTTCAAACTGTACGAGGGCAGACCTAATACAGGGTCAACTACGCCAATATGCTCAACACCTAATGTTTTTAAATTCTTTATATGCCTCTGGCCAATTGAGCCAGCCCCCATCACTAAAATTTTTAAATTATTTTTTGCCATATTTTCACCCTTGACACGCTTTATTGATATATGGTATCATTATTTTAATGAGATGGGGACTGGGAATGCCCGGGCCCCATTTTTTCTTTTGGAAAAAACTTCAAACCATAGCCCATTATATTACCATTTCTATTGCGAAACTTAGGTTTTATTATTTCAAAAGATGAATTCGCCTTTTCTGGATAGAGTCCAAATTTAGCAGTTGGGTAAGCAACTAAATCCGCTATTTGATGCCCATTTTCATTTTGTTGTTTTGTAATAAAAATCATCTTTTGAATTTTACCTTGAAAACGTTTTGCTAAAATTATGTTGTCGCCACAAAGAGAATCGTAATTAATCGTGTTGGTAAAAGTGGCGAGTAGGTTGGTATTTGACCGTGAATCGCGCGATTCTACAGAAATATAGCCGATGTCATTATTTTCTTCTAAAAAGAAAAGAAATCTTTCCATAATAAATTCCAACGAAAGAGCATATGGATTAGCTGGGTCAGTGTATTGTTCTTTTAGTTTTTGTTTTGATATCACGGAAGCTATAATGGTAAAAGGCAAATCAGAAATTAAATTATTCAAACTATTATAGAAATCTTTTTTAACATTCTGATTTAACAAAATATTAAAAGGTGACTCACATTTTCTTATCTCCCGAGAATGCAAAATAATCTCCGTATTATTAAAATACTTTATTTTAAAATTGTTTATCGCTTCATTACTTTTAATTTGATACTCTGTTTCATCGAAAATACAACCAGCTAAACAAAAAACTGGAAACTGTTCGTCAATCTTTGCTAAACTGTGGTCCCCCGACTCATCTAAAAACATTACTTTTGTCATGACAAAATATTATTTTTTATTGGCATTGATGATTTCTTTGACACTGACGATTACGAAATCAACTTCTTCATTGGTTAATTTGGGAAATAATGGCAAGGTAATAGCTCTTTCATAGTATTGCTCGGTTATAGGAAAATCTCCTTTTTTATAGCCAAATGTTTTTTGGTAAAACGGCAAATAATGAATAGGCACATGATGTACTTGGCACTTTATACCCATTTGGGCTAATTGCTCGAAAATCTCTTTTCTGCTAATTTTTAATTTTGTTAAATCAAATTGAACAAGGTAAATATGCCAAGCGCTTTTAGTAAAACTCTCTTCTTTAATCAGAATAATTTCTGGCATATTAGCAAATGCCTCTTGGTATTTTTTTACAATTTCGCGCCTTCTTTCAATAAATTTATCCAGTTTTTTTAATTGAGAAATACCCAAAGCGCAGTGAATATCTGTTAAACGATAATTATAGCCAAGATTTTCAATTTCATAATACCATGGACCAACTTCTGGCTTTTTAACAATACCGTGATTCCTAAAAACTTTTAATTTTTCATAGAACTCTTGGCTATTGGTTAAAACCATTCCCCCCTCTCCAGAAGTAATTGTTTTAACTGGGTGGAAACTTAAAATAGTTAAGTCGGCCATTGAGCCAACTTTTCTACTTTTATATTCAGAACCCAAAGCCTGAGCTGCATCTTCCACAATCGCCAAATTATGTTTTTCTGCAATGGCCTTAATGGCATCAAAATCACAAGGTTGACCAGCGAGATCTACAATGGCAATAGCCTTGGTTTTTGGAGTGATCAACCCCTCAACAAGCTCAGGGTTAATATTTAAAGTATCAGGGCTTATATCGCAAAAAACTGGCTTGCCACTACAGTAAACCACCCCGTTAGCCGTGGCTGAAAAGGTTAAAGGCGTAGTGATAACCTCGTCCCCCTGTTTTATGCCCAAGGCATTATAAGCTCCGTGCAAGGCAGAGGTGCCAGAAGAAAAAGCCACAGCGTATTTCGCATTACAATAGCCAGCAATAGCTTTTTCAAACTCATCTACTTTTGGCCCGCAAGTTAACCAATCGCTTTTCAACACCTCAACTACTGCTTTAATATCGTCATCGTCTATCCATTGTTTTCCGTATGGAATTGGAGTTTTTATCATATAATTTTCTTAAGGTCTTCTTCTGTTAACCACTGCTTATTTGTATCGCTTGTGTATTTAAACCCATCAGCTAACGGCTTTCCACCCTTTTCTTCATTATATTGCCAAAAAGAAAACTCTGGCTCAATGATAAAATAATCGTTGTATTCTTTAGTATGCCTGGCCTCTTCTTTAGTAATTAAGTCCTCATGAATTTTTTCCCCTGGCCTGATGCCAATAATTTCTTTTTGAGCGTTTGGCGCTATAAGGTTGGCCAAATCCATAATTTTCATACTGGGAATTTTTGGCACAAATACCTCACCTCCATCCATTCGCTCAATTGATTTAATAACAAATTCTACCCCCTGCTCCAGAGTAATCCAAAATCTTGTCATCTTTTCATCAGTTATGGTAATTTTTCCTGTTTTAGCCTGCTCTTTAAATAAAGGCGCTACGCTTCCGCTTGACCCAATCACATTGCCATATCTTGTGCAAGCAAATTTAACTCCTTTGTTCGCCCCATAAGTATTTCCTTGAATAAATATCTTTTCCATTACCATTTTTGATGCTCCATACAAATTAACTGGATAAACCGCCTTGTCAGTGCTCAAAGCAATAACTTTGGGAACGCCTTGGTCGATGGCGGCATTAACCACATTAACAGCGCCATCAATATTAACTCTCACCGCTTCAATGGGATTATATTCACAAACCGTGACATGTTTTAAAGCGGCTGTATGCACCACGATGTCGCAACCAGCCATGGCACGTTCCAATCTATACCTATCTCTCACATCTCCAATAAGAAACCTTAAACGAGTATCTTGGAATTTTCTTTCCATAGCCACTTCCTTTTCTTCGGAAATATCAAAAATTCTAATAGATTTTGGATTGTATTTCGCTAAAGCGATCTCAACAAATTTACTACCAAAACTCCCCACCCCACCGGTTATTAAAATTGTTTTGTTTTCTAATATATTTGCCATATTTTTATTATTATCTAATTTATCTTTTTTTTGCCTATAATGGCCTGTTTTAATAAGATGCTCCGCATCAAGGCCCAAATTTAATTTATCAGCGATTCTTTTTAGGTGTTCTTTTACTAAATTTTCCATTCTCTCTTGTGGTATATCGGTTAAATTTATTCTAAAATCCTGCCTATCCCCCATTTGCAATAAATATTCCTCCTCATCTTTTATAATACCCTTTTCAATAGCCCATTTATAAACCGCTGTTCCTGGCTGAGGCAACAGATAACCGCTACTTGGATATATATTGCAATCATAGCAACAATCAAAAGTTTTTTTAAGGGTTTCTTCGGTTTCTCCAGGATAACCAATAACCAAGCTGGTTGAAGTGGTTATACCCGCTTGCTGTAAAATTTTTGTTTGCACCACAAAATCATTAACTGTTATTCTCTTATTCATTGCCCTTAAAAGCTCCTCGTCAGCTGTTTCTAAAGAATATCCCAGTTCAACACAGCCAGCTTTTTTTAATTTCAAGGCCAGATCCAAGTCATTCTCCCCAAAAAGGTCGGCCCGACAATCCGCCACCCAAAATATATTTATATTTTCATTTAAAAAGTAGTCGGCTAAATTATTAACCTGCTCTTTAGAAAAAAGCGTAAGTTCATCAGCAAATTGAATATAATTTAAACCAAATTTTCTTTGTAAATATTTTATTTCCTTGCCAATATTCTCCATTGAACGCACCCTATAAGGGGCTGTTTTAAAAACATGATAACAAAAAGAGCATCTAAAGGGGCATCCTCTGGCTGTGTTGATTGGCAAACTTCTTAATAAATCAAATTCTATTGGATAGGGTTCTGATAAATTGAACTTACATTTAGCTAAATATGCTTCCATATCAAACAAACTATAATCAATAAATGGCAACGAATCTAGGTTATGTATCGGTTCCCTAGGGGGAGTAGCTACTATTTTACCGTTTTCACAAAACTGAATTCCTTTTACCTCGCTAAGAGGAGTTTTGTTTTCAATAGCTCTTAGTGCCTCAATAATTGTTATGTCCCCCTCGCCTATCACCGCAATATCCGCCAAAGTTTTAGTGAGTAAAATTTCCGGAATAGAATCCGCCACAGAGTTGCCAACAATAATCAGCGCGTTCTTGTGCTTTTTAATTAAAGACGCTAATTTTTTAACAAACTTATAGCCAGTGACAATACAGCCGAAAGCTACCACATCGAAATCAATATTTTTTATTCTTTCCTCAATCTCTTCATCAGAAATTCTAAGAGTGTCCAAGTCCAAGATTTCAAACGCAAAACCAGCATTTTTAACAGCTGTAGCGATATAGGCCAAACCGACAGGAAACATCAAATTTTTACTGTTTGGCCTTAGGGAAATATTTATCAGTAAAACTTTCATAGTTTATCCTACTCTTTTTTAATCATTTTTTCAATTTCCAACACAATATTTTCAGCTATATTTTCTACTTTCCCATTAGCGAATTTTTGCAAGTATTTGATTTGTTCTTGCTTATTAAAAGGAAAATCGCTAATTTTCTTTTGCGGTAAATTTTTAATAATCTCCATGACAGTTTGCTTATAAGAAACGCCTGGCCAATGAAAAAGCTTTTTTTCTTCTGAAATAGCTTTAAATAAAGGATTTTGCAAATCAACCCAATCCTTTTCATCGGGTGAGATGCAAACATTACTCACCCCCATTATGGCTGATTCCATTACGCCAGTTGAATAAAAGCTGAAAAAAATATCAGCTATAGCAAAACATTTTAAAGTGGTTGAGGGATAAAATTCTTCATCAAATAAAATTTTATCCGCCACCTTGCTTAAGTATCTTTTTGTTGGTTCTTTTTTGCGCGATTTAACCAATAAAAATCCGTTGTTTTTCAAACAAAATTCTTTAATCGCTTTGGTCACCTCAAAATCGTTTTCTTTACTAAAAAACCTTGTTCCATAAATATATCTTGTCCAAAATGTCTTTTTACTTGAGCCAAAAGGGAAGGGAAACAGCAGAACTACCTTTTTGTCTTCTGGTATACCTAATTCTTTTTTTATTACTGATCGGCTTGGAAGAGCTGCTTGGTCTGTTACCCAAAAACCATTGCGGGAAAAAATAAAAAATTTATCTGGACATTTCAAAAACTCCGAGCACGCAGCCAAGCTATCAAACCCGCTCTGCAGAGCTACCCAAAAGACTCCTTTTTCTTTTAACCTATTCCTGGTTAATAGATAAATTGCAAAAAAATCTAAAGAAACAACTGCCTGAATATTGCTTTCAAGAACTTTTTTAATAAGATCGTCTTCTGTTTTATAATCCAGGGGAATAACTTGTCCATTTTTAAATTTTGGCGTTTGGCTTATATCGGGAAACTGATAGCCCTTGGAGCCACCCCTGGGTTGGCTGTAGTTGTGTAAACAAAAAACTTGATGGCCTTTTTTAATGGCTTCTTCAATAACCGGGCCGAATGTCCGAAAATAAACATTTCTCTCAATAATAAATCCGATTTTCATATTCAACTATTTTTTTGAATTATAATCTTTTGGTATAGTATTTAATTTTTTTGGGCATAAATAGTTACTCGACTTGTTTTGCCAAATAGTGAAAGTAGTATAACAAATGGCTTAATAACAAACGTTCTTATTGCCTTATTGCGAGCAATAACTTTCCACCAATACTTGCCCAAGTCTTGATATTTATATTCGGCGGAAGCCACAATATCTCTTTCAAAAAAGTGATGGTAAAATTTTATCTTTTGATAACCCAAATTTTCCAAAACCTCCTTGATAATTTTTTTATTAAAAAAAGTAATATGAGTGGGCAACTGGAGCCCATAAGAATAACTTTTAAACAGCTGGAATTCAAATCCGTTAAAGTATGGGATAGAAAACACCAGCTGGCCATCTTTTTTCAGCCAAGCGGTAATTTCTTTCAAGCTATCAAAAGGCTGATAAAGATGCTCTAAAACCATTCTCAGCACAATTGCGTCAAACTCTTGATTCTTAAAAGAGCATTCTTCTATTCTTTTATTTTCAATATCAAGGCCTCTTATATTTCTGCCAAAATCCGAGCTTGCCTCAGCCATTTCAATTCCCTTCACTTTCCAGCCTAAGGTCTTAAGCTGAAGAAGAAAATCGCCATTTGAACAGCCGATCTCCAGAAGATTCCCCTGCTTCTTGAAATCTGGAAAAGATTTAATCTTTAAAATTCTTTTAAACGGAAATGTTAATAAATAAAGAAGGGAATTTTTCTTTCCTGTAGAATAGCCAAAATGTTCAATTAAGGTTCTTTTTTGAATCTGTTGCCAAAAACCAGATTTTTCTTCTTCTTTTGAAGCTAATGGCAAAAAAGCGTAAGGGCCAATGTTGTAATAAAAAGAGATATTTTCCTCTCTGACGCGAGGATTTTGAAACACCAAAGCACAATGCCTGCATTTTTCAAGATAAAATATGCCGGGTTTTTCCCCTAATCTATCGGACGCCTGCAATAAAAAAAATAAATCTCCAGAAGAGCAATAAGGGCATTGGGATAGCTTTTCAAGATAATTTTCTGCGAATAGTTGGGAAGGCATATTAAGTCTGTTTTTGGACTATGTTATAGCATAGTTCTATCCAGCGCTTTTTATCTCTCTTGCCTCTTTGCTTTCTAAAAAATTTGCCAATCGCAGGAAGGCGATAAATAAAAGAAGTATTTTTAGTATATTTAGCCGCTCCCAAAAAAGAGCCTCTAGAAAAATGAGAGCCCAAAATATGCTCGTAATCGCCGTCTAAGTAATATTCTCCCACGCCCAGAAAATCCTTAAAAGGGCCGTCTTTATAAAAACGAGAATTCTTTAATTCAATAACCTTAGCCTCCCAACCCGCATTTAAATATTTGCCTCTCAGCTCCCATCCCGTGTCCTCGCCCTTTTCTAAGTCGCGCGAGCGAAAATCTACATTTAATTCTTTAAGCACTTTTGTTTCAAAAAGCATACCCACCATAAAAGGAAAGTCTTCCACTCCTTTGCGAGAAATCTGGGTGCCGATAATTTTTACTTTATCATTTAAGCGACTCATTAAAGTTGCGTCCCAATTCTTTCTTAAAAAAGTAAAATCCGCGTCAAAAAGACACCCGAAAGGCGTATCAATTTTTTCCACTAAATCATTTAAAGCTGTGCCATGCCCAATACTGCCCTTTAATTTAAAATTTTCTGCCCGATAAAGCTCCACATTTTCATAATTAGAAATACCCTGTTTAAGTTTTAAATAGTTTTTCTTTTTTGCATTGTTATCCCTGATAATCACCTTGTATGGATTTTGAGTAAGCTTTTGCAGACAATACAAAGTGTTTAGAATAAATTCCACATCATTAAAATGGGTAATGCAAATTGTTATTAAGGGTTGAGGGGCCATAGATTTAAAAAATTAAATTTTTGATTTAATTGTGTATCCAATCGGCGTGCCAAAGCTTGGATGAAAAGCCGTGCCGCTTCCCGCCCCGATAAGGCCGGGTATGTTTGATTGAAAATTGTTTCGCCACCAAGCTTGGTCAAAGAATAAAGCAGACATTTCTAGGTGCGGAGCTTCGTGAGTAAACAACATACACCCGTTTTGCAAAAAAGGCCAAAGAAAACGAATACAATCCTCTAAAGAATTTCTTAAGTCAACATCCAAAAAGATAAAGACAAACTTTCCCTTAAAATTAGCGGCAAAGCCAGGCATTGTTTGCTCATAGTATCCCTCTACAAACTCGCACACATCAATACAACCATATTTTTTAATATTATTTTTTACCTCCTCTAAACTGCCTGAATAATCACCTTTAGCATAAACAGGAGTCTTGTTAATATGGGGGCAATGGTGCACCTTATCATCAGGGGCTGGGTCTGGCAAGCCACAAAAAGAATCAAAAATAATCAATTTGCGGCCAGTTAAAGAACAAGCCAAAGACAAGCTACAAGTACTCCCGCCTTTATAACAGCCACACTCTGCCACCCTTCCTTCTTGAGCTCGCGGAGTTTTAAGAATTTCGGTAACCATTTGGACATGCTCATAAGGAGAAGAGGCTGTTTGCACATTTCTTTTAATGCGGTAAATTTGCAGTAAAAGCTTGCATTTCTTGGAAAAGCCCACCCCATACTCAGCGCCAACTTCTTTTTTAAAGAAGGGTTTTAAAAAAATCGGCAAAAACAATAATTGAACAAATTTGCGATAAAAATCCATATATTTTTATTTTATAATTCTTTTAACATTTCATCGAAAGAAGGCACTTTAAGCTGGCCGCACAAAGGATAAATAGTGCTTAAAGTGCGGTTAAGCTTGTTGCTCTCTTCGGGAATGATTTCACAATTCACTTTGTATTTTTCTTTTAATTTTAAAAGCATTTCATATTTAGAAACAGTATTAGAAAAAATATGGTAAATGCCTTTTTTCAAAAAAATATCAGGGCTTTCAATAATCTGGCCACAAATTTTGCCAAATTGCTTAGTGGTAACGCCATTCCAAAAGTGCCCCGAAAAGCCATTAATAGTTTTTCCATTTTGCTGTAAAAACCATTCTAAAAGCCCGGTAAATCCTGCCATTTCTCGCCCAATAATAGAAGTTCTCAAGGTTAAACATTCTGTTGGCTCGCCCAAACTTTTACTCAAGCCATATAAATCCACTGCGCTTTTAGGGGAAAGTTCGTTATAAGGGAATCCTTCTTTACCATTGTAGACGCAGTCAGTTGTTATGTGTATTAAACGCTCATTAAAAGCTCCTTGCAAAATAAAAGGGAAAGCGCTGTTAATAAAAAAAGTCATTAAGGGATTCTCCAAAGAAAAAGGAATAGTAATGCCAATGGCATTTATTATATAATCAACTTCGTTGATTTTTTTAAGAAAAGCTGAAAAGTAATCGCCGAAATATCCTTTTTTATTGTAGTAATCCTGATAGATAAAATTTACATCAAATTCTTCCACTTGATGATTAGCTATTTCCCCATAAGCTTTTTCCAATAAATCAATTTCTGCTGATTTTCTAACTGTCAAAACCAGCTGGTATTTATCTTTTAAAACATCGTAAACAGCGCCCCCAAGCATGCCCCCAGCTCCCAAAATTAAAACTTTCTTCTGCATAATGAAAATTTAAAAATTTTTAATTTCCCAAACTTCTTTCCCCCAATAGTCCCAAGGAAAGCGAAAATCATCTTCTTTGGCTTCTTCCATTGAAGTAGTAGAAAAAAAGATAATTCTGGTGTTTTTTTCCAAAGATCGCATGCCATTAGCATAATGTGGGGGGATATAAAGAATTTCGGGCTTTTTAGCTGATAAAACAAAACGATAAACTTCGCTGTTTTTGCTTGGCTTTTCGGCATTATCCATTGAGGATAGCACTATTAAAGCTGTTCCTGAAACCGCCAAAGCATATTTGGCTTCTTTAAGATGGCCGTGAAAACCGCGAATAGTTTCAGAAGAAAAATTTTCGGCCATATAAAAACGTTTCACACCCTTAAAATCAAAATCATTAGCAAAAACTATTTGCCCTCTTTCATCTATGGCTAGCCCGCCTTTAATCAAATTTGGTTTTTCAAAAGAATTTTCCATTTTTAAAAAGATTAGCTAAATAGCGGTCGTTGAAATAAAGGTCGTTGTGGATATCTTTAATCCGATTGGAATTAATAAGGTTGGTAATTTCAGTGATACCATATTCTACATCGCGAATATTCTCCAATCTTTCCAAAAAACCAGCTTTTTTTATTTTTTCTATGCTGGCTTTATAGCTACGCTGGTCCTCAAACTTCTGCTTAACCAATTCAATATCGCACCCCGTAATTCTGCTTACCTGAGCCGCCAAATCTTTCATTTGAGAATTAGCTGTGGCTAAATTATAAATACCACAAGCGTCATTCTCCAAATTATCAACAATTACTTTGGCCACATCTTTTACGTGCACTAAAGGCCTCCACTGCTCACCGCCAAACACTTGCAACTTGCCTTTGGTAATAGCGCTGGCTGTCATAAAATTTACCACCAAATCCATTCTCAAGCGGCAATAATGTGTATCAGAAAGGCCGTAAACAGTACCCAATCGGAAAATAAGATGATTTTTCCCTTGCAAATATTGTTCTGCTTGATGCTTTGTTTTAGCATAAAGCGACAAAAGATTTAGGGGCGAAGACTCATCGGCAATTTGGTCATACTGCCCATAAACAGAGCAAGTGGACATAAAAATAATTCGGCCATCAAAATGATCGGCTAGCCACTTAACTGACTCTTGATTAATCGCCACAGACAAAGACGGATTAACCTGGCACGCTGTATCGCCCACAATAGCAGCCAGCCAAATCACATGGCTAAACTCAGGTAATATTTTCGCCAATTTCTCAGTGTCTCGGATATCACCAGAGATAAAATCCACGGGCTTCAAATATTGACGCTCGTATAAAAGATGGTCATAAACTGTAAAAGGCAGCTTTCTTTCTTCTAACGCTCCCACAACGCTACTGCCAATATAGCCCGCTCCCCCAACCACTAAAATTTTTCGTAATTTTTCAGACATAATGATAGTTTAACATTTTATTTTTTAAATCTCTGTCATGACAAATAAAAAAACTTTTTTGATCGCCAACAAACTCAATTAAATGCATTGGTTCTTTACTATCTGCCATATATCGCCCAGACATTACTTTTTTAATATTAGTTTTAGCCAGAGCCAAATAGGTTTTATAGCTCCAGACATTTCCTGGTGGCACAAAAATAGTTATTGGCTTTTGGAAATAATTTTCTAAAATTTCTTGAGATTTCATAATATGCTCGTTGTGGGTTGATTGATTCAGGTCTGGCCAAAATTCCCGATGATATTTCCTGTTTGATCCACAAAATTTTGGCAAATGTTTACCAACTACGCAATGCGTTAAGCCATGATTAGCTATCTCTACTTTACCATTTAAAAAAGCTTGCTTCAATATGTTAGCTTCTTCTGGAAACTTTTGAGGAAATGGCGTTAACTCGCTATTTTTTTCCACCCAGCAAGCAGTAACAGCTATTATGGGTTTAATGTTTTTTTGTTCAAAAATTTTTAAAAATTCTGTCCACTCTTTTGCAGTTAACTCTTTATATGGCCCCCACTTTTTAAATGGCCATATTGTTTTTAAAAACCAAAAATTGCCAATTATAAATCGACCATACTGCTCAAACTGCTTAGTACTTGCCCCAATATCATCAATTCTAAAAATTACCTTTTGCATATTATTTTTTAGCGATTATAAAGTAGCCGGAAATATAGGCTGTGTCTTTGGATAGCCTTGATAAGGGAACAAATAAAACCAAAAACAAATAAGGCAAGTATAAAACATACTTTATTGGTTTAAATTTTAATTTGGCAATTTTGCCCCGAATTATATCTAAAATAATAGTATAAAAATTACCAATTGGCTTTATTTCTTTTTGGGAAAACTTTCCAAGCAGTTCTTTTTCCCAAAATTCTTTTGTATAGCGCAGTCGGTCTTGATGAGTTTTATACATAAAAGGGCAAGATAAAATCAGTTTTCCGCCCGGTTTTAAAACTCTATAAATTTCATTGATTGCTTTTTGGGGCGTGGTTAAATACTCAAAAACTTCCAAACAAATTATGTTGTCAAATGAATTTTCGGGAAACTGCAAGTTATTTACATCTCCAAACACAACCCCTTTTTCTTTATTTTCAACAATATCAATAGCCACTGGTTTTTGTTTTAAAAGCCAGTCGTATCTTCTGCTTGACGAGCCAGCATCTAAAACACTGCCTTCTAATTTTGGTAGCTCTTCTTTTAGGTATTCTTCCAAGCAATTTCGATGCGGTGATTGCTTAATGTATTTTGTTAAATAATTTTTTGAAATAAACATAAAAATAATTTAAAGCAAAAGACATTCTGGCTGAAACGCCAACTTCGCGAGGAATATGAAAACCGCTTTGGCTGTCCTGAAAAATTTTGTTGGCAAAATCAAAATAATCGCCGGAAATCTTATTTAAAGAAAAAACTGGCAGATTTTTTTGATAATTTAAGTAGTTGTTAGCTATTTTATCTATTTTAAATAAAAGGTCTTTTTCGCTACTAAACAACTCCCCACCCCGTCCAACAATCTCCGGATTGCTTGAAGAGTTAAAAGCCAAACAAGGAAGCCCGCAGTTCAAAGCTTCAATTAAAGCATTGGAGCAAGATTCAATTTTGCTTCCCGAAATAAAAATATCATTTTTCTTTAAAATTTCAGCCAATTTTTGATGAGTAACTGGCTCAATCATTTCAATATTTTTAAACTTAATAGGGCTTCTTCCAACAAAAACCATTTGATATTTTTTGAAATTTAAATTTTCATCTAAAAATTTATAGATATCAAACCCCTTTAAAACGCCCACAGACCAAGAAACAGCAATAATTTTTACTTTGTTATTTTTTTTGAATTCTGTTTTTTCTTTTTTGTTAAAAATTTGCTCGTTTGGAGCGTTATAAATTACTGTTTCATTTTGACATTGGTATTTAAATAACTTTTTATTCTCCCTTTGCGACCATTTTGATTGCCACACAGTGCCATCAGCCACAAACCTATTGGCTTTAAAAATAAGCTTGTCAAAAAAAGCTTCTTTTGGCCTGTAAGTTCGCAAGGGCCCATCTATTCTATGAATAAAAATTTTACTTGGAAACCTCTTTTTAATTTCCATGGCTTTTTTGAGCCATTGGTGGCTATTAAATAAAATAACATCGGCTTTTTCGATACTTTCTTCATAAACACCAGAGCTTTGCCAGCTATACTTCAAAGCTTTAAGGAATTGGTTTCCTCCCCCTCCTTTTGGCCCTTCTTGAAATGGAAATAGAATATGGACTTTCATTATTGCTTCTTTAGTGAAATTTCTTTTTCTGCTTCTTTTAATTCAAAAGAAACCATTTCTTGAACTAACTGCTCAAAAGTTATTTTAGGAGTCCAGCCAAGCTTTTCTTTTGCTTTACTTGGATTGCCTTCTAATGCCTCGACTTCGGATGGCCTAAAAAACTTTGGGTCAACTCCTACAACAACTTTATTGGTTTTTTTATCTATTCCTTTTTCATTAATCCCTTCCCCTTGCCACGCTAAATCAATGCCAACCTTGCTAAAAGCGATTTCGCAAAAATCTCTCACTGACCTTGATTTACCGCTAGAAATAATAAAATCATCAGGAGTTTCTTGCTGGAGCATAAGCCACATCATTTCAACGTAATCCTTAGCATGGCCCCAGTCTCTTTTAGCATTTAAATTTCCCAAATAAACAGTGTCCTGTAAACCTAAGCTTATTCTAGCAGCTGCCTTAGCAATTTTTCTCGTAACAAAATCCTGCCCCCTTCTTGGGCTTTCATGATTAGATAAAATACCATTACAAGCAAAAATGCCAAACGCCTTTCTATACACCCGCACCGCCCAAAAACCTAACAATTTACCTAAAGCATAAGGCGTTTGGGGCTGTAAAATAGTTTCTTCATTTTGGGGCGCTTCTCCTAGTTTACCCGAAAATAATTCGCTGGTAGAGGCCTGGTAAAACTTGGTTTTTTTCTCAAGCCCCAAGGCCCTTATAATTTCTAATATCCTCACAACCCCTAATCCATCGGTATTAATTGTGTATTCTGGAATATCCCAAGAAATAGCCACATGGCTTTGAGCAGCTAAATTGTAAATTTCATCAGGCTCAACTTGTTTTATAATTCTTAATAAATTACCTCCATCAGTTAAATCAGCGTAATGCAAGAAAAAATTATCGCTTTTTATATGGCTTATCCTTTCTTCATTTGGAGAAGCAGACCTTTTCTTCAAGCCATGCACTTCATAGCCCTTTTCCAATAAAAATTCGGCTAAATAGGAACCGTCTTGTCCGGTAATCCCGGTGACTAAAGCTTTTTTTGTCATATGATTTTTTAATTAATTAATTTTAAATAAATCTCATCTAAATATCTTTGATTAATGTTTTCCCAAGAATAATCTTTTACTGTTTCTAAAGCATTCTTAACTAATCTTTCTCTTAAAGCTTGGTCTTCAATTACTAACTTAGCTTTTTGCACAATCTGACTAATACTTTCAACTTCAGCTAAAAATCCGTTTTCTCCATCAATAATAACATCAACGGCCATACCAACTTTAGTTGAAACTAACGGCACGCCCGAAGCCATGGACTCTAATATAGCTTGAGGGCCTCCTTCAATTCTTGAAGTAACTAAATATAAATCCAAAGCTTTATAATAATTTGCTACTTCATTAAAGTTTTCTACATAGCCTATACTTTTATAAGCAATGTTGTTTTTCTCAAGCTCTTTTTTTACATAGCCCCTTGAGGGCCCCACCAATAAGACAAATACGGGATAATCTTTGGATAGCTCACGAACAACCTTAACGAAAACATCAGGACCCTTAATTAATTTTGGCTCTAGCCCCTCCCCCCAGCCGTTTCCATCTTTTTGAAAAGAACCAATCACCAAGCTGCCTTTTGGTATGCCTACAGTATCTCTTATTTTTTCCTTTAAATCAGAAAAGGTTGGCTTAAAAAGGTTTAGATCAACTCCTAAGGGGATCATTACTATTTTACCTTGATCAACGCCAAAGTCTATAATTTTTTGCTTTGTGATATTACAAGAAGTGTGAACAATCTTTAAACGCTCTTGTAGGAGAAAAACATTTTTATTACTCTTGTATTCTGGCACAAAATGAAACCAAGTTAAAACTATCTTGTTACTAGAATGAACCCCTTTAAATCCTTTTTCTGTTACAAGGCTATGTAAAGACCCAAAATGCACAATTTGACCCCTTATTCCCAAAGCTGTTGTGGTAATTCTAGCGTTTTCAAATTTTGCTTTTTTTAACCCTTCAACTACTTTTTTACCAACATAGCTAACAGCCCAATCTTTATTCTCAACCACGTAAGATAAATCAGTTCTACTATTAAAAAAAATATTCTTTTTAATATCTGATACTCTTTTAAAAATTGCTTTAATTGACAGTTTCATTACGGTAATAATCTAAAAGATCTTTTAATGTTTCTTCTATTTTAATGCTCGGTTTCCAGTCAGTAGCTAGCTGAAACTTTGAAAAATCACAAACTATCTTCGCCACTTTCTCAGGCCTTATTAAAGATGGGTCTTGCTCTATTGCTACTTTAACAGAAGAAAGAGAAAGTAAAATATCTAATATTTCTTTTATTTGATACGCCTTGCCAGATCCAATATTATAAGGAATTCCATATTCACATTTTTCAACTGCTAAATAGTAGGCCTTAACAATATCTCTAACATCAGAAAAGTCTCTAAATGCACCTAAATTACCCACCTTAATCACTGGCTCTTGCTTTCCAGCCTCAATTAAAGCAATTTGTTGGGCAAATTTTGGGGCTACAGTTTGCACATTGGCTCTTGGGCCGGTGTGGTTGAATGCTCTGGTTATGATTGTTTTCATTTGATAACTCTGACAATACTGAAAAGCTAACATGTCAACTGCAATTTTAGAAACTGCATAAGGAGACATTGGCCTTAGGGGGTTTGTTTCTTTAACTGGCAATTCATCTTCCTTAATAAGCCCATACTCGTCCGAGGAACAAGCAATTTGAATAACTGGGTCAATTTTTAACTCCCGCACTACTTCAAATATATTTAAAGTAGTAGAAATATTAATATTTAGGGTTTGTTGTGGCATTTGGAATGAAATTGATGGAAAACTTTGCCCAGCTAAATGAAAAATAATGTCTGGTTTAATTTCTTTAATCACATTCATTACTGCTTCTTTTTGGCTTAAATCACATTCAAAAATTTTTATTTTATCTTTAATGTCTGATAGATTTTTTAAACTCTCATCTTTTAAAACCGTACCGAAAACATCTGCTCTGCGAGAGAGGCACAGTTCAGCTAAATGCGAACCCACGAATCCAGCTATACCAGTAATTAATATTTTTTTATTCATTTTTTTGGACAATAGTTAAGCCCATACTATTTTCAAAATCAACTTTTCCTTTTAATATTTTAAAATTATTCTCAATAAATTTTAAAACATTGCCCCTCTCTTGCATGCTTTGCTGGCTATCCAAGCCAGTAGCCTCTCCTTTTATATAATCAAAAACTAATATACCACCCCCCTCTAAATGATTTAAAAAGTTGTTTGCCACCTCTAAAGGATTATTTAAATGTTCAAAAACTGTCAAACAAATTATAGAATTATATTTTACATTATCTGGTAAATTATCTTTTTTAGCAGAGCTTATAACAATAGAATCAACCGTGCTATGAGCTATTAGCTTCCATCTTGCATACAAAAAAGTAATTTGGGGGATATCGGCAATAGTAAATTTTAAATTTTTGTAGCCAAAATATTTTATAAGGCCTTGGGTTATTGGAGCGATTGAACAGCCGTATTCTAAAACATAGCTATTTTTTTTAATGTATTTGGCAAAGAGCCAACAATCCAGATAGGCTTTTTTGCTGTAATTCCAAACTGACCCAAAAAGGTAAAATATATTTCCTTGAGCCTGCCAAGAAGCCAAAAACTTTTCTGGGTTTTTTTCATCAGAGTGGTCTAAGGAAACTTCTTGAAATTTTGCCCGATAAGTATTTCTTAAAAAATGAAAGTCTATAACATCAATATTACGATTTCCTAAATAATCCACCCAAAATTTTTTGAAATCGTAAAACCAAGCCAAGCAAATATTTGCATAAAATAATTTTTGTAAAACGCCAAGCTTATATAGTAAAGCTAAAAAAACTCCTTTAATAAGCGAAAGGATTCCTAGGAATAAATTTTTCTTTTTTTCCTTTTTATAATCCAAAGCCAAAAGCTCATTTTGCTTTTTAAATTCCTCGTTAATATCCAAAAAAACATTGTCAAATTTATTGTAATTTTGCATCTTTTAACATTTCCTCTATGCCCAAAGCCAAAGAATACTGGGCTTGAAATCCCAAAATATTTTTTGCTTTGGTTGTGTCAGCTAAGTGTAAATCAACATAGTTTTGGACCGAATTCTCTTGATATTCTGGCTTTATGTTTTTCCCTAAAACACTGTTGACTATTTTTACAACTTCATTAAAACTGTGGCTTTCACCCGTTCCCACATTAAAAATATCTTGTTCCGCCTTTAAGCCCATTGATAAGCAAAGCGCTAAAACAACATCCTTAACATAAACAAAATCTCTTGTTTGTTCTCCGTTACCATACAAAAGAGGCTGTTTATCCTCCTGCATCCACCAAAGGATTTGTGAAACCATATTGGCTAAATTCTTTTTACTCTCCTCTCCTGGCCCATAAACGCTCGAAAACCGCAACCCTATTGATTTTATACCCCATAAATCAAAGTATAACTTAGCCATTCTTTCCATAAAATACCTGGCTTCGGAATAAAAATCCTTTGGCAAAACAGGCATATCTTCTTTAAAGGGAATAGGGTTTCCATTATAAATAGAAAAAGTAGAAGCATAAACTAATTTACAATTCTCTCTTTTTACCAGGTCCAAAATAGCAATAAAAGTATTTATTGCCTCTCCAGTTAAATTATGATTTTCTTTATAAAGGGGTGAAGAAGATGGCATGCCTAAATGGAAAACTCCATCTAAGTTTTTTATTTGTTCTAAATTTAAACAATCCAAAGAGTTAGCTAAAATAAACTCTATTTTACCCTCTATTTCTTTTATGTTTTCCTTACTGCCAGTAGATAAATCATCCACCATCAAAACTTCATCTCCCCTCTTGAGTAGATACTTAACTAAATTAGATCCAATAAATCCTGCTCCCCCTGTTACTAAAAATTTTTTTGACATATTAAAGATATTTAAGTTTTTGTTCTTTCTCAAGCTTTTCAGCTAACTGCTTAACTTTTTGAGACTCATTTTTATCACAAACCAAAATAATATCATCTGTTACCACTATAACTAAATCTTTTACTCCAACCGTTGCTACTAATTGTTTATTGTTTGCGCCATAAACCATTACATTCTCAGAATCAAGGTCAATATGATTGCCTATTGCGCAGCTTTCTTTTCCTTTTGTTAGGCAATCTTTTAGCACCGACCAAGAACCAACATCACTCCAGCCCATTTCCAATTCCAAAATAGCCACTTTCTCATAATTTTCCAAAACACTAAACTCTAAAGGAACTTGGTCCATTTGACTGTATTCTTTCTCTAAAACATTTTTAAAATCTGGAGTATTAACTGATTTTTGGATATTTAAAAATCTTTGATAATTATCAGGAACAAATTTTTTAATTTGTTGCAAAATAAGCTCAGGAGTAAAAATATAAATAGCCGTATTCCAAACATAGCTTCCTTGGATTAAAAACTCGGTGGTTCTCTGTAAATTCGGTTTTTCTACAAAGGTCTCGGCTTGGAAAATATCAAAAACATCTTTAAAAATAATTTTTCCCTTTTTAATATATCCCAATCCAGTATCAGGAAAAACTGGCTTGGCTGTTAAAGCCAGAATATAATCAGAATTTTCTTTTATAAATTTTTCCCCTAAAAAGATAGCTTTTTTAAATAAATCAACATTTTTTATTAAGTGATCGGACGGCAAAAATAAAATTGGCTTACTATAAAGTTCTTTTGGTAAATTAGCTAAAAACAAAAGTAAAGAAGCCATCCTTTCTCGGCTCATTGGCTCAACAATAACATTTTCTTTTGCCAATTTAGGAAGCTCTGTTAAAACTTCATCTTGATACTGGGTATTAGTTGAAACAAATATATCGCTCCAAGCAACATCCGGAGCTAGTCGCCAAACAGTTTCCTGCAACATTGTTTTACTGCTAGTTAATTTTTGAAACTGCTTTGGTTTGTCGGTTCGGCTTAGTGGCCAAAGCCGAGTTCCCCTGCCCCCGGCTAAAATCAAAACCTTTAAATCAGGAAAAAGCGCGACTTCTTTTTCAATAATTTTCTCAAGAGAAAAATTTTCCAAAATAGTTTCTCTGGCCTTTTGACCGATTTTTTCTTGTAATTCTTTATTGCCCAAAACATCTTTTAAGGCCAGGCGAATCGATTGGCTATCTGTTTGGCATAAGTAGCCGTTTTCTTTATGAGTTATTACTTCTTTAATGCCCTCAACATCAGTAGCGATACAGGACAAACCGCAAGCCATTGCTTCTAACAACGCTTTAGGGCAGCCCTCGTATAAACTGGGTAAAATAAAAATTTCTGCTTTGTTTAATTCATCTGGCAACTTGTTATTATCTATTTTACCGTTAAATTCAATTGAGACATTTTTTTCTTTGGCAAACCTTTCTAACTCATCTTTTAGATTTCCCTGACCAATAAACACAAGATTAATCTGCAAACCGCTCGCGCCCTCAATTAAATTAAAAAGATTTTTTTCTTTGCTTAGTCGGCCTACAAAAACAACTCTGCCTTTTTCCTTCTCAACCTTTTGGGGTTTAAAAAGTTCTGTGTCAATTGCATTTGGCACAAGGCGGATTTTGCGCTCGGGAATTTTAAATCTTTCTTTAGCAAAATCCTTATCTTTTTGAGAAGTGAAAATAACAATATCGCCAACCTTATAGGCAACTTTTTCCCAAATATGGGCAACTACTCGCTTCCAAAACGCTTTTTTTTCTTTTATTAAAACATTAAGCCACCCATAGCCGCTTCTAATAATCAGCTTTTTTTTAAAAATTAATTTAGCAATAATCGCAGGTATTGCCCCAGCCATTTGATTGGTTTTGAAAACATCAATATCCTTTAATATACTCCAATAAAAAAACGGCATTAGAAAACCGTATAAACAACTGGGGATATTATTTTTTTTTGGCAAAATTATTATTTTTCCCCCAATCTCACTAGTAAATTCTAAATCCTTTTTTGAGCCGTAAGTAAAAAAATATACTTGGCCAAGTTTTTCAGCCAGCATTTGATAGGGCTTTATTTCGCGGGACAAGCTGCCAATTTCAGCCCATTTTTCAAGCGACATCCCACAAGTAAAAAATAGCGCCAGTTTCATAAATTAATTTTTCTATTCGCGTTTTGAGTATTTCTCTGGATCTTCAATATTTTGCATTTTCATCAACTCATTATTTATTTCCTCTGTTATTTTGTGTAATTTCAAATCTACTCCAAGCGAATCCCCAAACTGAATGAATGCTCGAATGTCCTTATTCAAACATTTTCCTCCGTAACCCCTATAACCTTTGTGCATTACTACTAAATGCGAGGGACCAATTCTTTTGTCAGCACTAGCGGCTTCCATTACCGTGTCGTAGTCCGCGCCGATTTTAGAACAAATGTCATACATTTGATTAGCAAATGCCACTTTCACAGCAAACCAGTTGTTGCCAAAGTATTTTACCATTTCAGCTTCGGTTGATGGCATTATTTTTTCATAAGGAGCTAAGGGCAATAAAAGCATTGTATCTTTGGCCACATTAAAACTCTGCCTTGTATAACCAATTATTTGCCTATCGGGATAGCCCATATCTTGCTCGGCCGTCATTTCGGTTAAAAACTCTGGGTTAAATAAAACTTTATGCTGGGGATATTTATCTTGAAATTTCTGGGTTGTGCCGGGCAAAGCTGTTGATTTTATAACCACTACTTTTTCTCCTTTTATTTTAGAAAAAGCGTCTTCTACAAAAGATAAATCAAAACCCTTACCATCTTTTAAATAAGGAGTAGGCACACAAATAAAAATAACATCTGCCTTATTTAGCTCTTCCGTTGAGTCAAATCCCTTAAAAGGGTCGTATAAAAAAAGACTTTCTCCAACCTTTTTGCCTTTTTTCTCAAAGTAATCTTTTAAGGCTCCTCCCACCATACCCACGCCCATTATCCCGATTGTTATTTCTGAAATTTTTTTGTTTAGCATACAATAATTCTAATCTACAAATGAGGAACTGATGCTACGAATAAATTAGTAGCATTAGTGCTGTAATTAGTAGCATTCGCATTAATTATTTTTTTCGAACCATTTTTTAGTTATCTCCACTCCTTCTACAAAGTCCATTTTGGGTTCCCAATCCAATAATTCCTTTGCCAAAGAAACATCTGCCTGGGTATGGCGAATATCTCCGGGGCGTTCTGAGCCATAAACTTTTTCTCCCCCTATTAAATCTGCTAAAAAGTTAATTGAATAGGCCTTATCGCTCCCAGCGTTTATTACCTCCCCTCCCCTCACTTTTTCACTTTGCATTGCCAAAATAAATGCATTAACTAAATCCCCAACAAAACAATAGCCCCTTGTTTGCTCTCCATCGCCATTTATAGGCAAGGGATTTCCAATTGACTTTTGTTTTAAAAATCTGCCTATTGCCAAAGAATAATCAGAATTAGCGTCAATTCTTGGGCCATAAACATTAAAAGGCCTTATGGAAACAACTGGCAAATTATATGTGTCTGTGTAAACTTTAGCCCACTTTTCTCCCACCCACTTCTGCAAGCCATAAGGACTTATTGGATTAGGAATCATATCTTCTTTTAATGGAAGCTTGTCTTGATTGCCATAAACCGATGAAGAAGATGTACTAACCACTCTTTTGATATTATTTTGCTTTGAGGCCTCAAAAACATTAATAGTTCCCATTATGTTTGTTTTTGATGTGCCAATTGGGTCTTGTATTGAAAGGGTGATTCTGGGCAAGGCTGCTAAGTGAAAAACATAATCAATACCCTTAAAATACAAATTCATTGTATTAAAATCACAAATATCAACCTGATGTAGTTCGGCTTTTGGATTAACATTTTCTTTTTTCCCATTGCTTAAGTTATCCAAAACCAAAACACTATGCCCAAGCTCAACAAGCTTATCAACTAAATGGCTCCCAATGAATCCCGCTCCGCCAGTTACTAATACTTTCATAAAATTATTCTAATTGCTCTAATTATTCTAAATAAGCACCAAGCCCCAATTGGGTTTTGGTTATTGGGATTTATTTAGGTTAATTAGTATAATTAGGTTAATTAGGTTAATTAACTATTTAACTCCTTTTTCACTTAATTTGCAATAACTGATTGATTTTATTTCTCGTTAAAACCCCCACATACCCAGTTGGATTAATGCCATATTTCTCTTGAAACCTTACAACCGCTGCTTTTGTTAAAGACCCAAAAAACCCGCTAACTATTTTTTCTGGATAAACATTTTGGCTCGCTAAAAAACTCTGCAAACAGCTCACTTGATTCGATTTTAAGCCGAGAAAAAGGTTTGTTGAAACGCAAGCAGCAGGGGGGTTGGGTTGGAGAATTGCTAAAATCTGGGCTTGGATTTTAGCTACCTGGGCTTTTAGTTGCTCAATTTGGACCAAAAGCGACTTTATTAGCTCTTCTTCCTGCGCTACCTGAGACGGCTCGTTTATTGTTTGAGCCACAACGAAAAAAGAGTAGGCCTCACCCAAACTTGCTGTATTTGAAAATCTTGGCTTAACAGAGGGTATTAAAGTTAAGCTTAAATACTGTTGGCTGAAATTATTAATTATTAGCTCGGGCTTTTGAGGGTCAGCTGTGTTAAAATCAAAAACTTTACACCCGTCTTTTTTTTCACATAAAACATATTTTAAAGCAAATAAGGCCTTGGGGTCAAAACTAAATGTTAATTTTAAGTCCCCTTCCGAGCCAATAAATTTATACCAATTGCTTGACCAAGGAGTTAAAGAATAATTAAGCGATAAGTTTGTTTTTCCAATAGAGGGCAGAACTACTAAATTAGCAGGCAGACGTAAGTTAGATAAAACGGAATTTTTATAGCAATAAATATCTCCTAAGGAACAGTCGTTTAAAAAAACGGTTACCGCCCAATCATTAAAAATTTGCAAGAAACTCTTTTTTTCTCCTGATTTTAGCAAGGCCTCGTCAATAGAATCAACTCCTGTTTTTTGAGAATGTAAAGAAGAAACCAAAATATTTTCTCCATATTTCTCAATTAAATACTGAACAAACATGTCCACAATCCCATAATCTGCCTCATCATTATCCCAAATAGTTAAAGAGTCGCTTGGCTTTTTACTAAAATTATTTATTCGTTGCTGTAAGTTGCTATTTTGATTCTGGGTGTCATAACCCAAATAAAATGGAGAATACTCGGCCATAGCTTCAGACAGCCAAATATCCTCATTGACACCCTGCAATCTATCTTTTTGATTGAAAAAAATTAGGTGGGTAAATTCATGGGCTAGATAACTTTTTGCTAAACCGCCTTTTAAAATTTCTGTTGATAAATAGATCATTTCTCTTTCATTGGAAAAAGGCGACTGCTGTTTTAGGTATTCATTGCCGTCGTTAAAATAACCAGCTGTTCCTTTGGTTAATTGCTCAAAAACAATGGTTATTCTTGAATCATTATCAATACCGGGGGTCCATTCGCTTCCCCAAAGGGCAGTTAGCTTTGGATAAATTTCTTTATCAAAGCTATTAATCAAAACAGCTAAATTTTGGTTTATTATTCCCCTTTCTTGGTCAGTTATGTTTAAATACCAATCGCTCTCAATGTAGAAATAAGCTTTTTCAGAAATCTTTACCAAACGAAATGTAATAAAATCTCTTTGTTTTTGGTCATAACCTTTTTCAACAAAAAATGTTTCCGCTTCTCCCTCGCTTTTAGCTGACACAAAAAAACTTGGGGAAAACAAAAAAAATAAACTAAAAATAAAAACTGCCAAAATTAATTTTTGTTTTACAAAACGCATAAGCTTATTTTACCAGAAACAAAAACGCTTGGCAAATAAAATCGCCAAAGCGTTTTTGTTTCAGAAATAATCTAACTGCTTGCTAATATCTTTACCCACTCCTGCATTAGCTGAACAATTAAAGTGGATACTCTGACAATTTCCGCATGGATTTCAACTTCAGTCATTTGCGGAATTAGGTTAGTAGTAGTTGGCGTAGATGCCATTGTAGTCACCACAATAGGAGTTGGCATACCTCCGCCTCCTACATTTGCAATGACAGCAAGAGTTGTTGTCGTTGAGGGAGGGATAATAAGGGTTGAAGTTATTGGAGTTATTGGCAAAACATCAGCAGTAACAGAAAGGGTAGGAATTGTTGACGAGGTAACAAAAAGAGTTGAGGTTGTTGGAGAAATAGCATTAAGGGTTGAAGTTCCAGAAATTAGAAAAATACCGCCACTATATTCTTCCGCATTTCCCATGGCAGTAATAGTAAGAATTGGAGTTGAGGTTGAGGTTGGGGTTAAAGAGGTAGTAATTGGTGCTAGGGTGGTAACGGTAAGGTTTACTGTTGTTGAGGGGGGGATAATAAGATTAAAAGTTGTGGTGGCTGTAAAAACCGCTGAATCTTCAGGCGTTAACGCATCAAAACCACTAAAAGTGGAAGCGTTAACACTAACAGCCAAACCAAGCAACAAACCAGCTGATAAAATTAAACTAATAATTTGTTTTTTCATATTTATTTATTGTATCATAAAAAGAAAAAAAGTGTAGGGGGGGGAGCTGTTGAAGCTCGGTTTTGGGGAGCCATAAAAACCGAGCTTCAACAGCCCAAACAGCCCAAAAAACAAAAGACCCCACTCCTCTGCTTGCGGGCAGAGGGGTGGGGTCTCTAGGGCTTTTTATTGCCCGAATAAACTGTTTAGTTTTGCTCTTGTTGAGGCCCCAACCAATCCTGTGCCTTTTATTAATCCGTTCGGAGTCAAAATCTCGCTGGCGTACTTTTCCTGAAACTTTATAACCGCTTTTTTAGTTAAAGCGCCAAAATAACCGGTTATTTTTCCTTCAGGATAGATTGTTGGATCCTTTGCTAACCATGTCTGTAATATCCTCACCTCATCATTTGACATCGCTGCTTTCAAAACCTTAGTAATTCTGCTAATAAGAAGGCCGGGTGGTTGTATTCCCGAATTTCCGGCTGTCCCAATCATTGCTATTAACTGATTTATTAAAGCGGTAATTCTAACAATTTCCGCTTGCAATTCTGGAATAGTCATTTGCGAGATTGGTTTAGTAACAATCGGTATTGTAACAGTGGTAGTGGTAGTGGTAAAAGTTGTGGTGGCAACTGTTGTTGTGGCAACAACAGTAGCAGGCACGGTTGGAGACCCGGCTATTCCCCCGCCACCAGTAATAACAGATCCTCCGCCGGTAAGCCCTTCAAATTTTGTGCCACTTGAAGCGCCAGAAGTAGTTGAGTTATTTCCCTCGTTATCAAAAGCCGACACTTTGTAATAGTATGTTGTGTTGACTGGAATAGAAGAATTTGTCCAAGAGCAAGTTCCATTGGCACAGGAAGTTCCAACCAAAACCGATGAAACAAAACTGCCGGTTGACCAAGAGTCGCCAGAAACATTGCTAAATGTTCCATCAGCCGCTGTGCTGCGATAAACCTCATACCCAGCCACTGAAGTATCGTCGGTTGAAGTTGTCCACGAAACTATAATACTTGTTCCGCTCACAGCTCCAGAAGGTGTTCCGGGCGTGGAAGGCGGATTACTACCTGATGGCAATAACGGCGCATACAAAGAAAAGTGAGAAGTATTAGCCCTGATTTTGTTATTATCTTTATCAACCACTGCGTCAACTGCTGTCCATTCATTCGTGCTTTCATTCCAATAACCCAAAGTTAGCTGGTCTTCTGTGCCTCCAGCTGCGGTTATGTCGCTTTCAGAGTAGGATATTTCCAAACTAATTGTGCTCCCAGACCCGGCGGTTGTGTCAGTATCAGCTGAACCCTTTAAAGAAGTGTTGTTGCTGTCATAAATGCTAACCTCTTTAGCTTTGCCTCCAAGCGGTTTGCGAGAATCAGTGCTTGGAGCGTTGGTTTCTCTAACTATAACTTTTCCTTGGCCAGTGTCATCGTCAAAATTTTGAGGAATGGTTAATTTAACCCCAGTATCTCCTTGGCTATCATCAAACACGCCTCCTTGAGAAGGAATCATTGACTGTTGTTTGGACTCTTTAACAGTATAACCGGATTTAGCTGATAGGGTTATATTAACAGTAGGGTTTGAAGCAGCCGAGACAATGGACCCATATTTGGTTTCATTATAGCCATCAGCAGATGATTTAATCTGCCAATAACCGCTGCCAACAGACAAGCTATAATTGCCCTGGGAATCGGTCTGGCCACCAGACCAACCGCCAGATAGGGTGTCGTTTGTGGCTGAAGTTACTTTCTCCGCCCACACCCAAGCGCTTGATATGGCAGTTGAGCCATCTGAAGTAATCTTGCCAGAAATAGTGTTTGCATTGGTTGTTAGGATAAAGTCTTTGGTAGTGCTACTTGTAAATGTAGTATCAGTCAAGGCCTCTCCGCTATAACCCGGCTTATCAACGCCCATTCTGTAAGTGCCTGCTGGCACTCTCATTGAATAAGCGCCACTTGAGCTGGAAAAAGCGTTAAACTGAAATCCCGAAGATAGGTTGCTAATCCAAACCATGGCTCCAGCAACCGCTCCGGCTGTTGATGTAACAGTTCCAGATATAACCACTTGATTTCCAGCAGTTGGTAAAGTGAACACTATTACTTTGCTGGCTGTGCCTTCAGCAATAGTTGTTTTGTGAGTTGTGGCGCTGTATCCAGAATTACCAGTTGGCTCAAACTCGCCAAGCCCAGGCACGATAGCTCTAATAAGGTAAGAACGGCCTCCAGTATTTGTGACTTTTAAATTTTCTGAAGAAGTAGCGCTTGCAATAATTGGAATTTCCAGATGATTGCCAGCATTATTGGTTGAATCAAAACTATCAATAAACGCTCTGGTAGAGCTGGCTGGAGCGTTGACAAACCTAAACGACAAAGTGGTGAATTGCCCGCTAGCTGGGGGAGCCAAATTGGCTGTAACATCTCCAGACACGCAAGAACTACTATTTGTGCCATCTTTGTAAGTTAGGGCATATTCTCCATAGGTAGTGTCTTTAGCATGAATTCTATAACATCCAGATGGAACTTTTAAGCTATAGTTACCCGAGGAATCAGACATAGCTCTGTTTTCATATCGCTGGTTTGAAGTAGTTAAGCCCTCAATCCAAATCTGAACATTAGTAAGCATTGAGGCCCCAGTGCCAGTATTGCCCGAAATTGTATTCATGCTGGACTTAGCGGTTGATGGCCGCAAGTTCACGCTTTGATTAGCGCTGGTAACAACAACTGTGGCTGATGGCAAGTCGCCAAGCTCGGATGTGTGGCCTGAAACCTTCCAGGTGCCAGCACTAACATAAAGCACAAACAAACCAGAAGAATCAGTTGAGCCGGGGATAAACTGGCCATTGGCTGTGTTGTTTGCCCAAACCTGCGCATTAGCCACTTTTTTAGCGTCGCTGGCTGTGTCTTCATAAACATAGCCAGAAATTGTATATCCACCCTTGGTAACATATAAAACCAAAGGGCTTGCGTTAGTCACTCCAATACTGCCGTCAATATAAGCATTAGCTGTGGTGTTTGAATCAACCAAAGCATCTGTTGTTCCAGAAGGATTTTTATCATTTTGGGTAATGACCACGGTCTTTTGCGAAGAGGGTGGCAACCCTGGCTTAAACGCTTGCAAACCATATGTTTCAGCCGCATTACTATCACCCAAAGCCACTTTTAATTCAAATTTTCCAGTTGTATCGGTTTGGCTATGAGAGGGCATTCCAAATCCAGCGGTTTTAAAAGCGTCAACTCCAGCGTCCGCAATAGCATTGCCAGAGCTATCTTTAACATAGCCGATTATTTTTTGCGTGGCTGTTTTGATTTCAAAATTAAGCTTGCAGTCATTGGCGGTATTAGAGCTTTCAATACATTCGCTCTTAAAGTCAGAAGCATTGCCTGTGGTTGATGCGGTTACTTGAACATTGGCTGGGGGCATCCAATCAGGCATTAAAACCGGACCCATAGCTACTGGGCCTTCTGGCATTGCCGGGCCTATCCCCACCCGCCAAGAACCATTAGAAGGCAAATAAAAATTATATAAAGTAAAACCAGCCAAATTGCCCACAGCCACTAATTTCTTTTTCACAAACCCATTGGGCGAGGAAGCAAAAATGTCTACATCTCTATTGCCAAAATTGCCTTTTAAATAGACCTCGATGGCTGTGGCACCGGATTTATCTCCGCCAGTTAAAATAAACCCCCTTGAGGCATTGCTACCCGAAACCCTAATCGGATCAGGCATAGCAATGCCCATTACATCTTTACTGGTTGAAGCAGAGCATATTGCGTCAGCGCAAACAGGCAAGCTAAGGCCTGAATTAGTGAATAAAAAGTATTCTCCATCAGGCAAACCAGTGAAAGTGGTGGTGGCGGTTTTTTGGCCTTTGGCAAAACTAATTGTCCCCTCCATTGGCCCAGTCATTGGCGAGCCCAGATTTACTTTTAGAGTAGAGGTTGCCAAACCAATAGCGCTGTTAGTGCTGGAAGCGTTAACAGTTATGCCAATAGATATTGTTCTGCTGCCTGCCTGGGTAATGGTGAATGGCATAGTGGATTTGGTTTCCAAAACAGTGGAGCCGTCTGGTTTCTTTGTGCTAATATCAATTGTGTAGCCAGATGTATTAGCCGCCGGATTTTTAATGCCAGAAACATCAAAATGATAAAAATCCAAAGCCGAAGGAGTGCCTGTAATCGCTAACTTCAAAGTTATGGTTTCTAAATCTGCGTTCACCGCAATGCCGTCAGAATCATAGCTGGCATCCAAAGTTACAACGCCAGGCCCAGGCCCATTCCAATCAGTCCGCATTGGGCTGTTTGGGTCGGGTATAGCGTTAGTTACATCAAAACCCTGCTTTTTAAAGTCAAGAACCACAAACCCACCATTTTCCAAGGCCTTAGTAGTTGGAATATCAAAAAAGTATAAGGTGGAAAGATTTGCCATTGAATTCATTGGCCGAGCCGCCACTGGCATCATTCCCATGTCTTCGGGCTTATTTGTTCCAATCATTGGGCCTATTATGCCACCAGCTGTGGTTGGCGGCCCCATCATCAATCCAGAGCCGCTAAATGTTCCATAAGTTTGGCTATGATCTTTCATCGGCGCGACAACCGAATCATAACTTTCATTCAACGCGTTGTTTGAAATATCAGTGATATTATCCACAAAAACACACAAGTCATTGCCAACTGTCAAGGCCGCTCCCCCGGCCGCCTTAATGTTTTCTATCTTCGCAACCATTCTGCCAGCGTCGTATGAAACCTTGGCGCTGGTTAAAACAGCGGCATTACCGTTGGCGCAGTCAACGCCAAAGTTCGTTCCTGCGGCGCCATATTTAATGGTGTAATTAGCGGAATTTAGAGTAGAACTCGCCCATTTAGAGTCAGATAAAGAAACAGCCAAAACCGGCTCGTTAAATTCAATTTCCGCCACATAATTATCCGCGTTAAGTTTCACAACTTGGGGGCCTGTGGTATCGGCCGTTCCAGTAGTGGTAAAAGCCAAAGCATACATTTGAACGCCAACCGTTCCGGTATCTCCGTCCAAAGCATTGCCTGCCAAATCCTGAACCGAAGTGGCAAAGGTTAAATTATAAACAGAATTAATTTGCAAAACTTCTGAAGGCACAAACCTGGCTTTATTGGAAAAGCCGTCATACTGCACAGTGCCATCAACATTTGTTGTGCCACCATTTATCTTTACTGTCATGCTGTTTTTATCAACAGTGCTTGGATTGATCGCTTCAGAAAAATTCACTTCAATCATATTGGAAACCGGCACATTGATATAGCTGCTACCAGACAAATACTTTCCCAAGTTTGTTCCCAACACTGTAGGATTGCCAGAATCAACTGCTGTGCCTGCGTCAAAATCTCCCTTAAACACCATAAAGCTAGCTTGATTTGGCGGGCCAATGGTTATACCAGCCGCTGACTTAGCGCCACCCAAAACTTTAACTCGGTAATGAACGCTGGATGTAAAGTTTGAAGCAGGATCAATAGTGGCTATTTTTTTTGTCGCTGTGTCTAGCGCGACCGAGAAAGAAAGGGTACAATTTTCAGTTTCAGCGGCGGTAAAAGCATTACTCACAGAACAAAGCTTAAAATTGTCAGAAGTAAAAGTGGTTGAATCCATTGGATCAGAAAACATCATTAAAATGTTGCTGTCTAAAGGAACGCCAAACGAACCGCCTGGAGGAGTCATACCCGTAACAAATGGGGGCATAAAAGCGCCGCCAGAGCCAAACTGGCCCGCTGTCATTCCTGATATATCTCCACTAGTTGTGAACAAAAACATCTGCCCGCCTGCCTGCCTATTGCCCTGCAAAGGATTGCCATTAGAAGACAAAACCCCGCTGGTAATTTCCACAATATACTGGCTATCAGGCGCTAATTGTTGGGAGGAATAAAGAATAATTTTTCTGTCAGGACCAAAACAATTGCCTGCCACCCCGCCAGTGGTACAAAACGAGGTAGCGTCTAATGGATCGTAATAATGAACAGCCGTGGAAGTAACAGCCACTAAACTGCCAGAAACAACTTGTTTAAGCGTTACCGTAGAAGTGGTAATGGTAGTAGAAGAAGCGTTCTGGGATAAACTAATTAAAATCGGGGAACGGGTCTGGGACATATCGCTTTTATTAAAAGCAATGTCCTTGGGCGCGCCCATCATATTGTCATTTGGAGCGGTCCAAAAAACTTTAAAGGCCTCCATTGTGCCTCCCACCCCTCCTCCGCAGCCAGCAGAAAGAAATAGAAGATTATTGGTAACGCCTGTAAAAAAGGGCGGGGGCGAAACATCACAAAAACCCGGCTTAAAAGCGGTTAATTTATAACTGCCAGCAGCCATATTGGTTAATGAAAAACTGCCGGTATTGGCGGCATCGCCAGAAGAAGTGGCATTGTGAATCGTTCCTTCGGCAAAAATCCACGCATCTGGAATAAGTTTATAAATTTTAGTGGCAGTGGTAATAGTAACCGCACTGTCAACTGTTAAAGAATTAGTAGAGGTGCCAAGAACCTGCCTAACAGCGCTAATAGTGTCAAGAAAAATATAATCTCCCACATTTATCTGGCCAACCTCATAGCTTGTATAACTCATTGGATTGCCAGCCAAAGGAATAGTAGTGGAAGCGCTCACCGCAATAGCGGGACTTAAAGAAGCGGAAAAAACAACCTTGCCTCCGATATTGGCTGCGCCCAAATTAGAATTTTGGGCCGTAATCGAGAATGGTGAAGAAGATGCCAATGCTTGGCTGACTCCGGGCATATACGAACTAACTGTTGCGGGAGTGGTTGTGGCAATAGCGCCAACATAATAACCAATTTGCCTATTAACATCTCCAGGCCCAACACCTATCCGGCATTCATGAAAACCAATACCCCTATGAATACAAGCGGAATTGAAAAAAGCTCCATCGCTATTACGGTAATAAACTTTTACCTGAAGTTTCGCAGTATCTGTAGCATAAGAGCCAACATCAGCATAAGGAGCTGATGGCCCACCAGCCCGAACAAAAATTGAAGCAGTGGTTGTGGCTCCTCCACCTGCTTGGCCTACCGCCTTGTTCACTGGCATATGCATTACGCCAACTCCAGCCTCCTGGGCTAAAACAAAAGGCGCAGACAATGCAACGCCAAAAACAACTAACGAGAAACAGAAAATTTTTATTATTCTCATAATATTTTTTAAAAAATTTTTAGGCCTTTTTATTTATTTATTATCAATCTTTCAAAATAACAATGCAACCTGTGGATAACTTCGGGCGAGATAAAAAAACAATCCGCCAACAAGGGCGGATTGTTTTTCGTTATTTAATTCGATTTTTAGTTTCCGAATAAACTGTTTAGTTTTGCTCTTGTTGAGGCGCCAACTAGTCCAGTGCCTTTTGACAATCCCAGCGGAGTCAAAATCTCGCTCGCATATTTCTCTTGGAATCTTATCACAGCCATTCTTGTCAAATCACCAAAATAGCCAGTTATCTTTCCTTCAGGATAAACTGATGGGTCGCGTGAAAGCCATGTCTGTAACACCGTAACATCGCCATCTTTCAAACCAGTCTTTAAAACCTTAGAGATTTTCTGCAAGGCTGAAGTAATCTTACCCTGATAGTTGTTTGCCCCTGTTCCGATACTTGCTATTAACTGATTTATTAAAGCAGTAATTCTAATAATTTCCGCTTGCAGTTCTGGAATAGTCATTTGCGAGATTGGTTTAGTAACAATCGGTATTGTAACAGTGGTAGTGGTAGTGGTAGTGGTAGAAGTTGTGGTGGCAACTGTTGTTGTGGCGGTTGTAGAAGTAGCGTTAGTTGCAGTTGAAGTAGCAGTGGTTGTTGCAACTACTGGTGTTGTAACTATAACAACAGAGCTACCACCACCGGATGGACTTGGCGTTCCTCCGCCGGGACTGGGAACAACAGAACATTCAGCTCCAATAGTCACAGTAACATCAGCCAGCGAAGTACTAGTTGCTGTTAAAACCACTCTTGAGCTAATGCCGGTACAATCAGTTGAAGCGTCTAATGTATTGGTTAAAATCTTTTTGTCGTCTGATAAAACAACAACAGATGAGCCCCCAGCCATTCTAAACACAACACTGCTTGCGTTCACAGTTGTTGAAGCAACATTGCCAGAAGATATCCTTAAATTAATACCCTCTCCTGTTAAATAAATCAAAGTGCCCTCGTCTGGATATGTAACATCATTGTAAGCCGCCAAAGCAGAGCTTCCAGCAAAAACCAAAACCACAGCCATAATAACTACTAAAAATAATTTCTTAACCATAATTATAATTTGGTTTAGGTTTTAGTTTAATGTTTCCAAACATCAGCTCGAAATGTGGCTGCGGCAAAGTCCTGAGTAACAGGCCCGCCAATATTACAAACTCTCACTGAAACAGCATCAGCCGCTGAAACCCAGCCATTCCAAATAATAGTGCTCGTGCCATTAGCAAAAGCATTAGGAACACCCAAGACAACGGTATCTCCGTCAGCAGCTCCAGTAACTGTAATAGCGGTAGCGCTGGTAGCGCAAGTGAAAGAGCTTATGGCTGGAAAATCCAAACTGGCTGTGCCAGAAAGATGTTGACTGATCATTTGGCCTCCGCCAATGCTTAACAATGTGGTAGTAGCTGAAGAAATAATACCGTTAACTCGAATATTATCCCCAACTGCGTCGCCCAATGTAACATCTCCGTTAAAAGTGGAAGTGCCGGCCGCGGTTAAATCCAAGACCCCTGATATATCCCCGCCGATAATTACTCCTCCCACCCAAGTTGTGGTAGTAAATATACCAGTAGTTGTTATGTTGTCTGCTGTGGCATTGCCCAAAACAATAT
>JAUSHZ010000004.1 GCA_030648255.1 bacterium | reverse complement strand
TCTTTTGAAGATTTAAAATACAAGATAAGATTATGGAATATGTATTACAACGACACCAAACATTGTAGTTTAAATGGTAAAACGCCAAATCAAGCTCTTAGATTATTCTGAGTGCAAAATGTTTGTATCTAAAACACTTTTTTGTGGATAAAATAAATATGCTGGAGGTAGGGGGAATCGAACCCCCAAGCCCTCAAGTGGCAACCTGGGGCTTGCGCCAAGCCACCCCCAACACAATTCCATTATAACATCTTTGGAAAAAATGAAAAATATCATGCAACTAGAAAAGGACATAAAATTTGATGGGTCTAAAGAAGAGTTAGTTGAGGTGTTTGATTTGTACAAGCTAAGCGTTTTAGATGTTCAATGTTTTAAGGGTGGAATAATAAATACGTCTTTTTGTCTTAAAATAGAGGACGGGTCTAAGTTGGTGTTGAGGGTTTATCAAAATGGCGATAAAAGCAACGACGCCATTGAGAATGAGTTGAATTTTATGGAGGAAATGAGAATATCTGGCGTTCCTGTTCCGTTAGTTATAGCTAATATTTTTGATAAAAAATTAACGGTTTTTAAAGATTCTGCTGGCATGGAATGGAGAGCCATTATTATGACCTTTGCAGAAGGAAGACATCTTGAATCAAATGATTTTGAAATAATTCCAGAGTTTGCGACATATCAAGCAAAAATGCATTTAGTTTCAAGCGGGCTAAATAAAAATTTGGAAAGGTCAAATTTCAAAACTATGGTTGACTGGATGGATAAAGAATTTAACGAAATAAAAGCAAAAGAATTAACTAAAGAAATATTTGGCAAAGTAGAGGAGATACATAGTGACTTGAAAAGAAACATTGAATTAAATTTTGACGGCATATTGGCTTTGCCTTGTGGCGATGTTCATTTAGACTATGATAGCGACAATATAATTGTTGATAATGGCAAAATAAAAGCTATTTTGGATTTTGACGATATTTCTAACCAGCCTTTTGTTTTAGACACCGCAAATTCAATTTGGTGGTGGTTATTTAAAAATAAAAAAGAGGATTACGAAAAAATATTGAGCAATTATTTTGAGAGTTATCAAAAAATAAGAAATATTATAGAGGAAGAATATAAATTTTTAAATTTGTTTTTGAGAATGAGAAATTTAACTTTAATTTGCCTCCTTTATGTTAATATATCTGAAGAAATAAACTACGCAGAAGTAGAAAAAGGACTTATTTTGGATCTATTTTTGAGTGCGTTATGTTTGCGCAGGTAAGACCAGTGTAAATTTTATGGACTTATATCAAGACATTACAAAAATTTTAAAGCGGGGGGTTTGCGATAGTGAGGAGACTTATCGGGAATTTCAGCAACGACTGGAGGAGGGGAGTTTGACTAGAGATGAAAATGCCTTAACGCATTTTGGCACTTTCTTTTTGCCCTTTAATCCTGAAACTAAGGAATTATTTTTAGTACATCATAAAAAAGCTGGGCTTTGGATAGCGCCGGGTGGGCATGTTGATAGGGGAGAGGTTTTGTGGCAAACTATAAACAGAGAAATTTGGGAAGAGGTGGGCGTTAAAGATTATTTTCAAGAAGCCCCCAACCCGTTTTTATTAACAGTTACGAGAATTAACAACAACACTCAGGGTTGCAAAATTCATTACGATATTTGGTATTTAATGGTTACGGATGGAAGCAATTTTAATGTTGACTTTACAGAATTTCACGACACTAAGTGGCTATCCTTAGAGGAAGTGCGAAAAATAGTTACAGCTCCCACCAACATAACAGCCCTAAACTTTTTAGAGAATTTTTATTTATAAAATTTTAAACAAAAACACCGCCTTGCGGCGGGTTTTGCAGGAATTAACCTGGTACAAGAAACTGGCTTATCATCCAATTAAGCCAATTATATTATTTTTATTTTCATTTGTCAAGGGCAGTTTTAAAAAAGCATTGGAGGTGAGGGGAATCGAACCCCCAAGTCCTTGGATGATAAGCCAGAACCTACACCAAGCCACCCCCAACACAATTCCATTATAACATTTTTGAAATAAATGAAAAAACAAAGTCCTCATGATTTTAGAATAAGTTTAACAGAAGAAGAGTTGAAGCTGTTTAAGAAATTTAAGATTAAAAACATCTTAGAGGTTTTTTGTGGGGATGGCCGTAATTTAGTTGCCTTGAGAGAATTGGGGTATGATACTACTGGTATTGAAGAGCTAATTTTTGAAAAAGCGTTGCCCTTTGAAAACGAAAGCTTTGATGCTGTTTATTCTTGGCAGTGTATTAACCATAATTTAAAAAATAAAATTGAGAATGTTTTTAAGGAAATTTATCGGGTGCTTAAAGTAAATGGTATTTTTTCAATTAAAATTTCTGATTTTGAACAGTTGAACTTTAAGCAAATAGGGGAGAGCTTGTATGAGGAGCAAGATTTAGAGTTTGGTAAAATGCAATATAAAATGATAGCTCCCCAAACTTTTATTAAATTGTCAGGTGATGAAAAAGATATACCGCACTATGCTTTTTATCAAGATGAGCTAAAAGAATGTTTGGAAAAGATTGATTTTCAACAAATAAACTCGCGAAAAATAAAATGGAACATTGTGGCCAACTTTAAAAAGATTGATAAAAATGCAAAAGCTAAAAAAGAACATCAAGCTGCTGGGGTGGTTTAATTTTTATAAAAAGATTTTTAAGTAATATGCCAAAAATTTCACAAATATTTAGTGCTGGTTATCGTGTTTGGCTTAGTTTGTTAGTTTATTATGGCTCGGCTATTTTTGCTTTGGCCTGTTTTATTGTTTTTTTAAGGCAGGGGCAGAATTTATTTTTTCCTGTGCTGGGGTTTGCTTTGGCGGGTATTATTTTAAGTTTTGGTCTTTCGAGAGTTTTTCCAGATAGGTTTCCATTTTGGTTTGACGTGTGGAAAATAGTAAAAAGAAACCCTCGTTCTGTTTTGTTTTTCCCTCCCTTTTCTTCTTTTTTTATGTCTTTGGGAGTTGTTTTGTTTGTCGGAAATTTTTTTAATACTCAGCTAAAGGAAATATGGAGCTTTTGTTTATCTATGTTGCCATTTGTTTATCTACAGTTAGGCGTTTTTATTGCTCTTCCAATATTTTTAATCGTTGCCGTGTTGCCAGCTGTTTTATTGCTTATTTATTGGCCTCAGAAATTTCAAACAAAGCGCTATGAAAAAGCATTTGTTATTTTTATTGCCATAGTATATTGCTTGGGAATGACATATTTATTTAGCTATACTATTACAAACCAAACAGGCGCTGTTGATTTAATAGGAAAAGCGATAGAGTTTTTTATTGGATTTATTCCCTTGCATTGGGTTTATGAAATTTTGTTTGGCTCAATAATATCGAAAAAGATTAAAGAACAATTTTTTATAATTTCAAAATGAAAAAAAAGATATTTTTATCGTATAGGATAACTGGCGAGGATAGGGAAGGACTAATAGTGGTAATGAAAAGGATTTACCAAAGCATTGAAGTGGCTGGCTTTGAGTGCTTTTATTCTTTTCAAAAAGAGGATTATTTCCAAAAAAATAACTTTACTAAAAAGCAGATTTTAGAATACGCCCTAAAAGAGATAGACAAAGCAGATTGCGTTTTAGTTATTATTAAAAGCCAAGAAAAAAGCGAAGGCATGCTTTTGGAAGTTGGCTATGCAATAGCTAAAAACAAAAAGATTATTCTGGCTACAAAAAAAGATATCCAAACAGTGTTTTTGCGTGAAATGGCAAATTCAATTATTGAGTTTGAAAATTTAGAAGACCTAAACAACAAACTTAGTATTCTAAAATAAAACATGCAAAATATAATTACGTTAAAAAATCATATTGAATATCAAAAGGGGTCGGTGGTTAGTAAAGAAATTTTAAAAACAGAAAATGGAACGGTAACCATTTTTGCTTTTGATGAGGGACAGGGGTTAAGCGAGCATACGGCTCCATTTAATGTGCTGGTTTATATTTTAGATGGAGAAGCGCAAATTAAAATCGAGGAAACAACACACACACTTATTGATGGGCAGATGATTGAACTTCCAGCCAATAAGCCCCATTCTTTAAAAGCGCTTAAAAAGTTTAAAATGCTCTTGATAATGATGAAGTTATAAAGAAAATAATCATGGAAAACATAATTATTACAAATCAGGAAAAGTTTGAGCAGATTAAAACAGCTATGAAAAAAGGCGGGGCTTCGGCCTTGCATATTTTGGCGGATTTTGACAGGACTTTAACTAAAGTTCTTGTTAATGGGAAAAAAGTTGGTTCGCTTTTGACGGTTTTGCGAGAAGGCGATATTTTACCTCAAGAATATAGAGAAAAATCACGAGGGCTTTTTGAATATTACCACCCTTTGGAAATTGATAGTTCATTGACAAAAGAAGAAAAGAAAAGGCTAATGGAGGAGTGGTGGGATAAAATGTTTAACTTGATGATTGATTTTGGCTTTAGTAAAATTCATTTGCAAAAAATTATTGATATCGGGCTTGTTCAATTTAGGGAGGGCGCTCTGGAGTTTTTTAGTATTTTAAATAAAAATAATATCCCGCTGGTGGTTATGTCTGCTTCGGGGGTGGGGGAGGCAGTTAAATTAGTTTTTGAAGAAGCAGGCCAGATTTCTGATAATATTCATATAATTTCCAATGCTTTTGAATGGGACGAGCAAGGGCTGGCAGTAAGGCCAAAACTGCCAATTATTCACAGCTTAAATAAAGATGAAATTTTAATAAAAGATTTTCCAGAAATTTTTGGAAAAGTAAAAAATAGAAAAAATGTTATTTTGTTGGGCGATAATGTGGAAGATATAGCAATGGTTGAGGGCTTTGAGTATGACAATTTAATAAAAATTGGATTTTTAAATGAAAATATAGAGGAAAATTTAGGGGTTTACAAAAAGAATTTTGACGCTATAATAACAAACGACGGCTCAATGAAATTTATCAACGAGCTATTAAAAGAAATTTGTGGTGGCGATCTTTAAAAATTAAATTTGCAGCAAGCAAATTGTTTGATTTTCAATTAGATAATTTAATTGTTGTAAAAATTGGAGGCTGTAAAATGATAGATTATGAAACAATTGATGGAGTTGAGGTTGGAAAGGCTCCAAATGGGGAGCCGATTATCCATATTACAGTTCAGTTAAAAGATAAAACTTTTCGGCACTATCTCGGGTGTCGAGAGCCAAAAAGAGCTTCTAAGATAACTGGGCAAGCAGGAGAGAGAATTCCTGAAGAACGTTTACAGCAAGACATTCTTTTGTTTAAGAAAAAATTAGAAGAAGGTGGGATTTAAAATGTTCCACGGAAAAAATGCCAGTTGTGTATATATGCACAACTGGCACTTGGTTTTTTATAGTGGTAAAATATCTGTATGGCTGTTTATGAAAGACAATACTAAAAAGACATTAAAATATTTTTGGAAAGCTGGCCTGAAATACAAAGTTTCGGGATTTTTTAATTTGTTTTCTGTGGTAATAGCTGTAGGGCTTGGAGCAATTGCGCCTTTGTATTACAGAGATTTTTTTAATGTTTTAGCGAATAGTGGGCTGGAAAGGGCTGATGCTGTTTTAATATTGATTAAAATTTTAATTATTATCGGGGCAATAAATTTGCTGGAGTGGATTTTTTGGCGGGTTTCTGATTTTGCTATAGCCCATTTTGAATCTCATGTTATAGCTGATTTAAACAGCCAATGTTTTGAGTATTTGCAAAAGCATTCATCCTCTTTCTTTAATAATAATTTTGTGGGGTCTTTGGTGAAAAGAGTTAAATGGTTTGGCAAGGCATTTGAAAATATTGTGGACAAGCTTACTTGGAATATTATACCCCTGGCCGTGAGTATGACTATTATTGCGGTTGTTTTGTTTAAGCGAAGCTTTTGGATTGGCTTGGGCGTTGTTGTGTGGACAGCTCTTTTCCTATTTTTTAATTTTATTTTTGCTGGTTATAAACTTCGCTATGATATTAAGCGGGCGGAAAAAGAAACAGAAACCACGGGCATTTTAGCTGACACTATTACTAACCACAGCAATATTAATTTATTTAATGGGTTTTTCAGAGAAGCAAAGTTTTTTAAAGGTAAGATGGAGGAATGGCGAAAACTAGCCAAGTTTACCTGGAATCTTAATAATTTCTTCCATGCGGGCCAGGGCTTTTTAATGGTGGCTCTTGAAATAGGCATTATGTATGGCGCGATTATTCTTTGGCAAAAAGGTTTTTTAACTATTGGCGACTTTGCTTTATTGCAATCATATTTAATAAGTATTTTCCATAGGGTTTGGGATTTCAATAAAGTTATCCGCAACATTTATGAAAACTTGGCTGATGCTGCGGAAATGACCGAAATTTTAGAAACGCCTCATGAAATTAAAGATATGCTCAAAGCTAAGAAATTATTAGTTTCTCGGGGCGCTATTGAGTTTAAAAATGTTGATTTTTATTACAATCAAACTCGGCCTATTCTAAGAGACTTTAGTTTAGCAGTGAAAAGTCGTGAAAAGATTGCTTTAATCGGGCCATCGGGCAGTGGTAAAACCACGATAGCAAAGCTTATTTCGCGTATGCACGATGTAACAGCTGGGGAAATTTTAATTGACGGTCAAAATATTGCTAAAATTACCCAAGAAAGTTTAAAAGCAAATATTGCCTTTGTGCCCCAAGATCCGCTTTTATTTCATCGAACTTTATTGGAAAATATTCGTTATGGCAAGCCTTCAGCTACAGAGGAAGAAGTAATAATTGCTAGTAAAATGGCCCAATGCCATGAGTTTATAGCCAGCTTGCCTGATGGTTATAATACATATGTGGGCGAGAGGGGAGTTAAGCTTTCGGGGGGAGAGCGCCAAAGAGTGGCTATTGCCAGGGCTATTTTGCGTAATGCCCAAATTCTAATTTTAGATGAAGCAACTTCCAGCCTAGATTCTTCTTCCGAACTTTTAATTCAAAAAGCTATTAACGAGTTAATGAAAAATAAGACAGTGATTGTTATTGCTCATCGTTTGTCTACTATCCGTCAGGTGGATCGTATTTTGGTAATTGACAATGGTAAAATTAAAGAAGAGGGCACACATCAAGAATTGACTAAGTTTGTTCACGGAGAATACAGGCGGCTTTGGAATTTGCAAGCTGGGGGGTTTAAATAGTCAATACTCTAAGTTGTTGTATTTTTTGAAATTTCTGCTAAAATAATGGCGGACAATTAAAATAGATAACCAAATAGGTTATTGATTTTTTTTAAATAAATTTTATGCAAACCCAAGGAATTGCTTTATTTTTCAATCTTTCGGGCTGGCTGGCCGGGCCAATAATTATAGCTTTGTTTTTGGGCAAGTGGCTTGATGGAAAATATCACACAGGCCAAATGTTATTTTTTGTTTGTTTGGGAGTGGCTTTTCTTATTACCTGCTTTGGCATAGTTAAAGAAACAAAGGCCTATATAAAAAAGATTGAAAAACCAAAAGGCCCCTAGGGTGATCCTGCTGAATCATTTGTTAAATCATATGACAGACATATCAATTTTTGCTGAACCGATTTTTTCCATAAAAAATTTTATTGTTTCAAACGCCTTGATTAACGCATGGATTGTTGTTCTGGGCTTTATAGTTTTAGCCATTGTTGTTAGATTAGGTTTTTCTAAAAAATCAAGCAAATTGCAAAATTTTATGGAATGGTTTTTGGAGGGAGCGTTAAGCTTTGGCGATTCCATCACAGGCGATAGGGAGAAGACGTTAAAATTCGCTCCTTTTGTTTTGCCGATTTTCTGTTTTATTTTATTGAGCAATTGGTTGGGCATAATGCCAGGGGTTGGCTCAATTGGTTTTTTAGCTGAACATAGCGGTAAAACAACCTTTATCCCATATTTAAGAAGCGCTATGTCGGATTTAAATATGACATTGGCTTTGGCAATTGTGGCTGTTTTGTCCACTCATATTGCTGGGGTTTTATTAACAAGCCCTTGGAAACATTTAAACAGATTTGTGGGGCTTAATTTATTTTTGGAAATTCCCAAGAAAATAAAGCAAAGGGATTTCAGTATTTTGATTGTTAACCCTATTAAATTTTTTGTTGGTATAATTGAAATAGCTGGAGAGTTTGCCAAAACTGCTTCTTTGTCTTTAAGGTTGTTTGGAAATGTTTTTGCTGGCGAAGTGCTATTGGGGGCAATGGCTTCAATGTTTGCATTTTTCTTGCCAGTGCCATTTCTGCTTTTAGAGGTTTTGGTGGGGTTTATTCAGGCGTTTATTTTTTCTGTTTTAATATTGGTTTTTTTGAATATAATGTCCGAGAGCCACGAGGAGCACGAAGAGGCTCATGCGTAGTGGCGTTTGAGGGCAGACCTCCAAGAAACTTGAGCTCAGATTTTGGGAGGTCTGCCCTCAGACACTAACACAAAGAGTGATTTTAATAAAATAAAACTAACAATGCTTTATTTTTTAAACCGCCTTTGAATTTTTTATGGAAATAACTTTTTTAGCCAAAGCCATTGCTATTGGCGTAGGTTCGATAGCTCCAGCTATTGCCATTGGCATGATTGGCGCAAAAGCCATGGAGTCAATTGGCCGAAATCCAGAATCAGCGGGCAAGATATTAGTGCCTATGCTTTTGAGTTGCGCTTTTGCTGAAGCTGTAGCTATTTACGCTTTAGTTATTGCTTTCACTATAAGTTAACCTAAATAATTCTAATCTACGAATGGCTAAACGAATGCTACGAATAAATTAGTGGCATTAGTGTGAAATTAGTAGATTAGCATTACTCATTCTAATGAACATCATTGAAATGTTTCATCTTGATTGGAAGCTAATGATAGCCCAAGTAATAAACTTAGGCATTGTTGTTTTTGTATTGTGGTTTATTGTTTTCAAGCCATTGGCTAAAAAAATCAGCCAGAGAAGTCAAGAAATTGAAAAAGGGCTTGAAAATGCCAAGCAAAGCCAAGCGCTTTTAGATAAATCCCAAAAAGAATATTTGGATGTTATTATGACGGCTCGAGAAAAAGCCAAAGTAATTTTTGATGAAGCAGAAAAAAGCGCTTTAAAAGAAAAAGAAAAAATTTTGCTAATAGCTAAAGAGGAATCAGAAAAAATAAGCAAAATAACCAAAGAAAATCTTTTAGATGAAAAAGAAAAAATTATGAAATCAGCCAAAAAAGACTTGGCTGATTTGGTTGTTTTGGCTCTTGAAAAAACTCTGGGAAAAGCAGCTAAAGATGGGATAGACAAAGACCTAATAGAAAACTCAATTAGAGACATTGCGAATACAAAAGATAATGGATAAAAGAAAACTTATAAAAATATACGCTCAGCTTCTTTTTGAATTAACAAACGAAGGAAAGACTTCATCTTTTTGTGATATTTTAGTGAAAAATCATATGCTTTCTAAATTTAATGAAATAGCCGAGAAATATTTGGAAATTGTTGAACTTAACGCCAAAGAAAAAAAAGCGATTTTAACTTTTAGAGGCGAAATAAAAAATACAGAAAAAGAAAAAATTGAGAAAGAATTAGAAAAATCATACGGAGAAAAACTAAATTTTGAGTATAAGATTGACGAAAATATATTAGGCGGATTTATTTTAAAAGTAGGCGATAGATTATACAACACAAGCCTAAAAAATAAGTTAGAAAATTTAAAAAATTATTTATGGATGCAAACTTAATAGTTGAAAATTTAAAAAAACAAATTCAAGGCTACCAAAGCCAAACCAAAATGGAAAAAGTTGGCAAGGTTGTTGAGGTGGGAGATGGCATTGCCAAAATAGACGGGCTTTCAGATTGCTTAATGGCTGAAATTTTAGATTTTGGCGATAATATCTTGGGAGTTGTTTTAAACTTAGAAGAAGATATTGTGGGGGCTATGATAATGGGGGATTGCTCAAAAATATCCCAAGGCCAAATAGTAAAAAGCACAGGAAGAATTTTAGAAGTGCCAGTTGGCCATGGATTTTTGGGCCGCGTGGTAAATCCATTGGGCCAATTTCTTGATGCCAAGCCCGAAGCCAAGCCCGAGGCATTTTACCCAATTGAAAAAATTGCCCCAAGAGTTATCACCAGGCAGCGCGTGAGCAGGCCATTACAAACTGGCATTAAAGCCATTGACGCTATGATTCCCATTGGACGGGGCCAGAGAGAATTGATAATTGGCGATAGAAAAAGCGGAAAAAGCGCTTTAGCCATTGACGCTATTGTTAATCAAAAAACCGAGGGAGTTATTTGTATTTATGTGGCTATTGGCCAGAAAGAATCAAAAATTGCCCAAACAGTGCAAGAGTTAACTGAAAGAGGGGCCATGGATTATACAATTATTGTTTTGGCTGGGGCATCGGATCCGTCTTCAATGCTTTATTTAGCGCCTTTTGCTGGTTGCTCAATGGGGGAATATTTTATGGACAAAGGCAAAGATGTTTTAGTGGTTTATGATGATTTATCCAAGCAAGCTGTGGCTTACAGAGAAATTTCTTTGTTATTAAGAAGGCCGCCTGGAAGAGAGGCATATCCCGGCGACATTTTTTATTTGCACTCCCGATTATTGGAAAGAGCAGCCTGTTTAAATGAAAAATATGGCGGAGGCTCTTTAACTGCTTTGCCAATTATTGAAACACAGGCTGGCGATATTTCAGCCTATATTCCAACTAATGTTATTTCTATCACAGATGGCCAGATTTTTTTGGAAACAGATTTATTTTTTCAAGGAGTTAGGCCAGCTATTAATACTGGCTTGTCTGTTTCCAGAGTTGGCTCGGACGCTCAAATTAAAGCAATGAAGCAGGTAGCTGGCAAATTAAAGCTTGAAATGGCTCAATACAGAGAGCTGGCCGCTTTTGCCCAGTTTGGCTCGGATTTAGACAAAGACACCCAAGCTCAAATTGAAAGAGGCAAACGGTTAACCGAAGTTTTAAAGCAAGACCAATTTTCTCCAATGCCAGTTGAACAGCAAGTTGTTTTATTTTTTGCCGCCTTAAGAGGGTATTTGGACAACATCAGCGTTGATAAAATTAGAGTTTTCGAAAAAGAGTATTTAAGATTTATGGTTGGGCAGAAAAGCGAGATATTAGAAACAATAAAAAAAGAAAAGGTTTTGAGCCCGGAAACTGAAGCTGAATTAGTAAAAGTAATTGAAGAATTTAAAAGCTTTACACCGGTCTTACCAGTGTAACTATTATTATGGCTGTTGTTGTTAAAACAATTAAAACTAGATTGAAATCTGTTAAGAATATTCGAAAGATTACCAAAACAATGGAAATGGTGTCTGGCGCTAAAATGCGAAAAGCAGTAAAAGAAGTTTTATTGTCAAAGGAATATGCCAAGCAGGCTTGGCAGATGATTTCAAATATTAGCCAGAAAACAGATTCTTCTTACCATAGCTTGCTCCGTCAGCCAAAAGAAACAAAAAAGGTAGCTATTATTTTGTTTTCTGGCAATAAAGGGCTTTGCGGTGGATTTAACAGCCAGATTGTTGCTAAAGCCATTGAGTTTGTTGAGTCGCAGAAAAAATTGTTGGGAGATTTTCAAGAAGATTGGATTGTGGTTGGTAAAAAAGGGGCTGTTTACTTGGCCAGAAAAAATAAAAATATTGCTTATTTTTTTGAAAAACCAGAGCTTGCCAATAAAATGGCTGACGTGTTGCCAATTGCTAATATTGTTATTGACGGGTTTGGCAAAGACTTGTATCAAAAAGTTTTTATGGCTTATACAGATTATATTTCTGTTTTAAAACAAAAACCTCAAGCAAAAATACTTTTACCGCTCGGCTCGGTAGAAGAAGTTTTTGAAAAAGATTTTAACCAAGACTTTGGCACGCCCGCTCCACCCTCAAGCAAGCAAGCAGAGGAGTGGGGCGAAGAATATTTATTTGAGCCAAAACAAAGCGAAATTTTAGATTATTTCTTGCCCCATTTAGTTTCTTTTCAAATTTACCAAGCGCTTTTAGAATCAAACGGTTCTGAACATTCAGCCAGAATGAATGCTATGCGCAACGCTTCAGAAACTACGATGGAAATGATTGATGGCTTGAATTTGGTTTATAATCAAGCCAGGCAAGCAGGCATTACCAGAGAAATCGCTGAAATAGCTGGCGCCAAAGCCGCGCTGGAATAAAAAAGCTGTTGAAACCGAGCTTTAAGGACTCCCCAAAGCTCGGTTTCAACAGCCCCACAAATAAAATAACAAATATGAATAATAATACAGGTTTAACAAAACAAATAATCGGGCCAGTAGTTGATGTGTATTTTGAAAAAGACTTGCCACACATTCACAATGCTTTGGTAATTGATAAAAACGGCCAGAAAATTACTTTAGAGGTTCAGCAGCACTTGGGTGGAAATATGGTGCGAACTGTGGCCTTAGATTCCACCGATGGCTTGAAAAGAGGCATGGAAGTTAAAGACACAGGCAACCCTATTATGGTGCCAGTTGGCAAAGAAACATTGGGCCGTCTTTTAAATGTTTTGGGCGAGCCATTAGATGAAAAAGAGGCAGTAAGATCAGATACTGTTTGGCCGATTCATAGGCCAGCTCCAGATTTTTCTGAGCAGTCAACAAAAGCTGAAGTTTTTGAAACAGGTATTAAAGTTATTGATTTAATTTGCCCGTTTTTAAAAGGGGGCAAGATTGGTTTGTTTGGCGGAGCCGGAGTTGGCAAAACAATTGTTATTCAGGAATTAATTCGCAATATATCTTCCCAGCACGGTGGGTATTCAGTTTTTACTGGGGTGGGGGAGAGAACCAGAGAGGGTAATGATTTATATAGGGAAATGTCTGAATCTGGAGTTTTAAAAAACACGGTTTTAGTTTTTGGCCAAATGAACGAGCCACCCGGCGCTCGGTTAAGAGTGGGCTTAACTGGCCTAACAATGGCTGAATATTTTAGAGATAATGAAGGCAAAGATGTTTTGCTTTTTATTGATAATATTTTTAGATTCACCCAAGCAGGAGCCGAAGTGTCGGCTTTATTGGGCAGAATTCCATCAGCTGTTGGTTATCAGCCAACATTGGGAACAGAAATGGGCGAGTTGCAAGAAAGAATTACTTCAACCAAAAAAGGCTCTATCACATCCGTGCAAGCCGTATATGTGCCAGCTGATGATTTAACAGACCCAGCTCCGGCCACCACTTTTGCTCACTTGGATTCTATTGTTGTGTTGTCTCGAAGTCTTTCCGAGCTCGGTATTTATCCGGCCGTTGACCCGTTGGATTCTTCTTCCACTATTTTAGACCCCAGAATTGTGGGGCAAGAGCACTACGAAGTTGCTCAAAAAACCCAAAAGGTTTTGCAAAGATACAAAGACCTTCAAGATATTATTGCTATTTTGGGTATAGAAGAATTGTCCGAGGAAGACAAAATCACAGTTTCAAGAGCCAGAAAAATCCAGAAGTTTTTGTCTCAACCATTTTTTGTGGCTGAAGTATTTACAGGAAGGGCAGGCAAATATGTAACCTTAGCTGAAACCGTCAAAGGCTTTAAAGCCATCTTAGATGGCGAATGCGATAACATCTCCGAGCAAGACTTTTATATGAAAGGAAATATTGATGAGGTGAAAAATACTCCATAGTTTTCAATATGAAAATAAATTTTAAAATTATAACCCCAGAAAGAGTTGTTTTACAGCAAGAGGTTGAGCAAATAACAGTGCCAACGGCCATGGGAGAAATAACTATTTTGCCAGGTCATATTCCATTGGTGGCGGTTTTAAAGGCTGGGGAAATTATTTTAAAAAGTGAAAACAAAGAAACCTCAATGGCTGTTTCTGGAGGATTAATTGAAGTTAAGAAAAATGAAACAGTTATTTTGGCTGACACTGCGGAAATGGCATCTGAATTAAACGAAGAAAAAGTAGAGGAAGCAAGAAAGAAAGCCGAACAGTTATTGATAGAAGCCAAGAATCGCCAAGAAGTTGACACAGCTGGTTTAGTTGGGGGGCTGGATAGAGAACTAGCTCGGCTAAAAGTGGTTCGCAAACATAAAACTAGGAAGAGCTACTAAGAATCAGGAATTAAGAATCAGGAATTAAGTAAAAATTAAATTTATGAGTAATCATTCTTGTAATTATTTATTATTCAGATGTATGGATTTTCGCCTCAAGCCATCGGTTTTAAACGAGCTTTTAGAAGTAATCGGATGTTCGGAGGGGAATTTTGATTTGGTTTCTGTGGCAGGAAGCGCCAAAGATCTGCTTTCTGAAAGACAAGGAGAAAAAGAATTTTTGTTAAAACAAATTGAGCTTTCAAGCAAGCTTCATCATATTTGCAAAGTAATTGTTTTATTGCATGATAACTGCGGAGCTTATGGCATTGCTGATAAAGACGAAGAAGAGGAAACCCAGAAGCAGGATTTGGCAAAAATAGAAAAAATTATAAAAAATAATTTTAAAGACATAGAATTCGATGGTTTTATTGTAAAAAATACCTCAACTGGCGATTTGACACTAAAAAAAGTTTAATTGATGTTATGGAAGAGCAAAACAAACAAAGTCCGTTGGCGGATAGAATGAGGCCAAGAACATTAGATGAATTCTTGGGCCAAGATGATATTTTGGGGCAGGGGAGAATATTAAGAGAGTCAATTATCCAAGATAAAATTCCATCAATAATTTTTTGGGGCCCGCCCGGCAGTGGTAAAACAACATTGGCCAGCATTATTGCCAATCAAACAAAGGCGGATTTTGTGAAATTTAGCGCTGTAACCAGTGGTTTAAAAGATTTAAGAGAAGTTATCAAAAGAGCGCAGGGTGACGAGTGGCAAGGCAAGAAAACTATATTATTTATTGATGAAATCCATAGATGGAACAAAACCCAGCAAGACGCTTTGTTGCCCCATGTTGAAAAAGGGCTGGTTACTTTGATTGGCGCCACAACCGAAAATCCAAGCTTTGAAGTTAGATCAGCCCTGTTATCTAGATGCAGGGTTTTTGTTTTAAAACAGTTAACCGAAAATGAAATTGAAAGCATTTTAGAAAAGGCTATTACTGATAAAGAAAGGGGATTGGGAAATTTAAATTTAAAAATAGAAGACAATATTTTAAAAAGAATAAGCCAGATGGCCAATGGCGACGCCAGAACAGCTTTAAATGTTTTAGAATATGCTAGTAGCTTATCAAACAATATTTCTTTAGACATTATTAAAGAGGCGTTTCAGAAATCATATTTGCTTTATGATAAAAATGGCGATGAGCATTACAATATAATTTCAGCTTTGCACAAATCAATGCGAGGAGGAGATGCTGATGCGGCTTTGTATTGGCTGATGAGAATGTTAGAGGCAGGGGAGGATCCCTTGTATGTAGCCCGCAGGATTGTGCGTTTTGCTAGTGAGGATATTGGCTTGGCTAATTCTCGGGCTTTGGAGCAAGCAGTATCTGCCTACCAGGCTTGCCATTTTATTGGTATGCCCGAGTGCAATGTTATTTTAGCCCAGGCAGTTGTTTATATGGCAAAGTGCAAAAAATCAAACGAGCTTTATGTGGCTTGTTTAAAAGTTAGAAAAGATATTGAGCAATACGGCAACTTGCCTGTGCCTCTACACATTAGAAACGCTCCAACAAAATTAATGAAAGACCTGGGCTATGGCGCCGACTACAAATACAGCCCAGATTTTGACTACCAAGAAACCCAAACCTACCTCCCCGACCAGCTAAAAAATAAAAAATACTTGACATAATTTTTAGGGTTTGGTATATTTTAATTAGTAATCAGTTTCTTGCGGAGAGTTTTGGAGAAAATTTTTTCTCTAAACCCCTCCGCGAGAAAGAGCGATTTTTTAAAAAATTGTTGACAACGTGTAGTGCAGTGTCAAGCCATTGTGTTTGACCAGTTTTCAAAGGTTTATTTGACCTTTGACGTACGCTCTTTTGTCGCGGACCCCATTATATAAGACTATGCTTGCATAGTCTTTTCTCTTATAAAAAAATTGGGGGGTGTGGTATAATGTTTCAATATGGCGGTTGATTTGGGGAAATTGAATAATGAGCAGAGGGAGGCGGTGGTGCATCAAGATGGGCCACTTTTAATTGTGGCTGGGGCTGGCACAGGCAAAACCACGGTCATAACCGACAGGGTTGTTTATTTAATAGAACAGGGCTTGGCCAAGCCAGAAGAAATTTTAGCTGTTACATTTACTGAAAAAGCGGCATTAGAAATGGAAGAGCGGGTTGATAGGGCCTTGCCTTTTGGCTATTTTGACCTTTGGATATCTACTTTTCACGCTTTTTCCGAGCGGATTTTAAAAGACAATGGCTTAAATATCGGCCTGCCAACCGACTTTAAACTTTTAACTCAAACTAGCGCTTGGATTTTAATGCGCCAAAATTTGGATAAATTTGATTTAAAATATTATAAGCCCCTTGGAAATCCAAACAAATTCTTAAACTCTTTAATTAGCCATTTTTCAAAATGCAAAGACCAAATGATTTATCCCAAAGATTATTTAGAGTATTCGGAAAACAATTTAGAAGACGAAGAAAGAATAAAAGAACTTGCCAATTGCTATCATATTTATCAGCAATTATTGCTTGAAAATAATTATTTGGATTTTGGCGATTTAATAAACTATTGCTTGCAATTATTTCAAAAAAGACCTTCAATTTTAGAAAAATATCAAGCAAAATTTAAATATATTCTAGTGGACGAGTTTCAAGATACCAACAAAGCCCAGTATGAGCTTATCAAGCTTTTGTCCCAGCCAAAAAATAATTTAACCGTCACTGCGGACGATGACCAGGCAATTTATAAATGGAGGGGAGCGTCTGTTGGCAATATAAAACAATTTAAAAAAGATTTTCCAGGGGCTAAAGAGATTTGTTTAATAAAAAATTACAGGTCAAGCCAAAATATATTGGACTTGGCTTATAATTTTATTCAGGCCAACAATCCCAATCGGTTGGAATATATTTCAAAAATTGATAAAAAACTTCAAGCTCAAAAAACCGAAAGCGGAACTATTAGTTTTTTAAATTTCACCACTGCCGAGGAAGAAGCCAAAGGGGTTGCCAAAAAAATAGCCGAGCTTTTACAAGCAGATATAACAGCTAGGCTTAATGACTTTGCGGTTTTGGTGAGAGCCAATAATTCAGCTGGCGTTTTTGCTAAAATATTGGAAAAAAATGGAATCCCTTGCCAGTTCTTGGCTTCACAAGGCCTATACCAAAAGCCAATTGTTTTAAATATTATTTCTTATTTAAAATTATTGGATAACTATCACGAAAGCTTGGCCTTGTATCGTGTTTTATCGTTGCCTATTTTTGATATAGATAACAACGATATAATGCGCATAACCCAAGAAAGCCATAAAAACTCCCAATCGGTTTATGAAACATTAACAAAGCTCTCTGTTATTAAAGGAATTTCTCAAGAAACTTTAAAAAAGGTAATTTTTATTTTATCTTTAATAAATCGCCATACGGAAATGGCAAAAACAAGGTCAGTTGGCGAAGTTTTTGTTTCTTTTTTAAATGACTCTGGCTATTTAAAATATTTAGCCCAAAACGATAAGTTATTAGAAATTGATTTGCTTACCCAGTTTTATAAAAAAATAAAAGAGTTTGAGGATTCGTCAATTGACCCTTTATTAAAAACATTTCTAAGCCAGCTTAACTGGGAGTTGGAAGGAGGGGAGCAAGGCAAATTAGATTTTGACCCAGAGCAGGGCCCAGAATCTATAAAAATAATGACTATTCATTCAGCCAAGGGCTTGGAGTTTAAATATGTTTTCGTGGTTGGTTTGGTTGATAAAAGATTTCCCTCCATAGAAAGAAAAGACCCAATTGAAATTCCAGATGGCTTGGCCAAAGAAGATCTTCCAGAAGGCGATATCCACTTGCAAGAGGAACGCAGACTTTTTTATGTTGGCCTAACAAGGGCTAAAAATGGGATTTTTTTAACATCAGCTCAAAACTATGGCGGTAAAACCCTTAAAAAACCTTCTATTTTCTTAATTGAGCTTGGCTTCGCCACGCCGAAGCCCGATAGGGCGAAGGCGGGCTCAGAACAAATATTAGACGGAGTGGCCAAAGAACCCCCAGCTTTAAAAATAGAAAATTGGCCAATGCCCGACCACTTTTCTTTTACTCAATTAGCTGCTTTTCAAAAGTGCCCTTATCAGTATAAGCTTGCCCATATTTTAAAAGTGCCAGTTAAGGGCAAGCCGTCGTTTTCGTTTGGCAAAACAATCCACAACACTTTAAATGACTTTTTGCGATCATATTTTGAAAAGCCAAATCAATCCCAAGACAATCTCTTCGGCTTTGGAAATTACAGCGCTCGGAGCGTTGTAAGCCTTGAGGATTTGATGGGGCTTTATGAAAAAAATTGGATAGGGGAATGGTATGAAAGCAAGTCCCAGAAAGACGATTATAAAAAACTTGGTCAAAAAATTCTAAAAAACTTTTATGATGACTTTATAAAAAATCCGCCTAAAATTTTATTTATTGATAATGAAATTGCCTTGGAATTGCCCTTTAATTTAAAAGTAGGAGATTATATTTTAAAAGGAAAAATTGACCGAGTTGAAGAAACCAGCGAGGGGATAAAAATTGTTGATTACAAAACCGGCAAGAAAAAAGAAAAATTAGAGAAAGACGATAAAATCCAGCTTTTAATTTATCAAATAGCGCTGGAGGAAATTTGGAAAATAAACCCAACCCAGCTTGTTTATCACTATATTGAAGACGGAGAAAAAGTTTCGTATTTGGGCACAGATGTAGAAAAGGAAAAACTAAAAGAGCACATTATTGATGTAATTTTACAAATAACGAAAAGCGATTTTAAGGCCACCCCGGGGTTTCATTGCCAATTCTGCGATTTTTATAACATCTGCCAATTCGCCAGTGGTGGCGGAGAAGAATAAAATAGCCAATAGAAATGTTACGTTTTTCAATTTGCATCGTTTTAATTATTGAAGTTATAATTATAACAACAAACTCATATGTCAGAGCAAGAACAGCAAGCTATCTTACTTTGCCAGAAAGGCAACTTAGAGGCTTTTGGTGAATTGTATGACTTATATTTTAACAAGATTTATCGTTTTGTTTATTATAAAACATACCACCAAGAAACCAGCCAAGATATAACCAGTGAAACCTTTCTAAAAGCATTAAAAGCCATTAGCCAGTTTAATACCAAAGGGTCTTTTCAGGCGTGGCTCTTTAAAATTGCCCGCAACACAGTAATTGATTTTTACCGTACTCGCAAACAAACCGTTAATATTGAGGATGTTTGGGAACTGGGCGCTTCAAGCGATTTGGCGGGTGAGCTTAATAATAGAGAGCAATACCAAAAAATTAAACAATATATGCAGGGCCTTACCCTAGAACAAAGGGAAATAATTACTCTGCGAATTTGGGAAAACTTAACTTATCAGGAAATTGCCCAGATTATTGGCAAAAACGAAGGAGCTTGCAAAATGATTTACTCGCGAACTATTAAAAAAGTTAAAGAAGAAATGAACCCAGCTTTATTTGTTCTTTGCTTGTTAATGCTTCGCTAAATATTTATGGAAAATGAAAAAATTTTAGATAATATTTTAAGCGATCTTTATCAAATTGACCCGTCATTTAAAGCTATGGAAAAAGAGCTTTCAGCTTTAATAGCAAAATTACTAGAGAATAAACCAGAAATTATGATTAATGAAAATTTTAAACAAGAATTAAAAGCGCAAGTTTTGAGAAAAGCCGAAGAACTAAAAAGTCAAAAGCAACTCAGGCGTCAAGCTACTTTTTCATGGCGCTTTGCCTTAAGGCCAGTTGCCTATGTTACAGCTGGAATTGGGGTTGTTTTATTGGTGGCAATGCCATGGATGCTTTCAAAGAATAACCCTCAACAGCTAACCCTAAACGATCCATTTATTTTTAATGCGCAAGAAGTTGAGAAAAATAGTTTTGGTAAGCTGGCTTTGGGTGACTTTACCCCAGCAACAGCACCAGAAGGGAGTACCAGCGGACTTAAACAACTCAGCCAATCCAGCCAAACCAATTTAGCCCAAAACCCTAGCCGTTATGTAGCGGGTGGAGGTGAAGGCATTTCAGCTCCAATAAATAAAATGATGCCATACAGAGCATATAATATTATCTATACCTATAAAGGTGATCCAGTTGAATTAAACGAAAGCCAGCTAAAAGTATATAAGCGCAAAAGTGAAACTTCTCAAGCAACTTTGGTTGGAAGAATGTTTTCTAATTTAAAATGGGAAGGCTTAAACTTTGCAAAGTTTTCTGGCTTGTTAGCCCAATATGTTACCTTAAAAGAACCAGGCAATTCTGGATATTCCATAAGCCTTGATTTTAATAACGGCATGGTTTCTATAAATCAAGATATGGGAATGGTGGTGGCAGTAGATAATCTGGACGCGCAAGAAAGTATAAGTAGCTTGCCTCCAGATGATAAAGTTATCGCTATTGCAAATAGGTTTTTAGCCAAGTATGGCATAAATGCCGCTAACTACGGCTCCCCAGAAGTGCAAAAACAATGGATTTTAAGGGCGTGTAGAGCATCTCTTGAAAACAGATGTTATATCCCATCTTCTTTAAGCGTTATTTACCCAATGTTAGTTAATGGCCAGCAAATATATGACCAAGGCGGAGGAAAGGTGGGCATGAATATAACTGTTGACACCACAAGCAACAAAGTAATGAGTTTGTGGAACTTAAAAACCCAGAATTATCAAAGCTCGTTTTATGAAGCTCAAACCGACTTTAATAAAATTTTAGAGGCTATTCAAAAAATATATAGGCCTTATTACAACAACTATGACAATAACTTAGGCGAAACAATAGAGGTAGAATTAGGCGAACCCCAAAGAGTTTATGAAAGTATCACTAGATATCAAAATGGCAAAACAGAAGAATTTGTAGTGCCCGCCCTTCTTTTTCCAGTAAAGGAAAATCAAGCCAGCCAATATTACTACAGCCCAGAAAATATTGTGGTGCCGTTAATAACAGAAATGCTAGATTTTCAAGATCAACAAGGCCCACAGCCCGTGCCAATGCCAATGTTTGAAAGCGGCCAAGGTGAAGCTAAGTAATAACATAATAATGTAGTAGTGGAAATTTGAACCAAAACCTTTTCCATTAGGCAAAGGGTTTTTGGTTGTGTAGGGAATTACTATAATTGCCAAATTCAGCCAAAAAAGCTACATTTAAATAATAAATGAGATATGAAAAGTTTTGGCATATGGATTATATCACCCAGCTCGTATGAAGATACGGGAAGATTATTTCAATTTCGCTGGCTTTTAATGATCCCGCCAATTTTTGGCGTGATGAGGGCTTTGATCAATCAAGTGGCTCAAATTTTGGGTGTAAGTTTTGAAATAATTTGCGTTAATGATAGACTAGAAAGAGGTGAAAAATATATTCAAGAAATTATTGATAATAAAAGTTATATAAAAAAATTAATTTTCATTAGTGCTAAAACATTTGAATTGCCAAGAGCCATTGATATCGCGCGCCGACTCAAGCGAGCCAATATCGATGTGGTAATTGGCGGTATTGGCGTTACTTTGGCCGATTGGAAAATTTATGAGATACTTAAGAATGAAGGCATTAGTTTTAATATTGGCGAAGGCGAAGAAACAATACCCAAAATAGTCACGGATTTTGTTAATAATTCTTTAAAATTACTATACTGGCAACGATCGTTTGTTGATTTAAGCAAAGCGCCTTTTCCAGACATACCAGATGTTATTGGCGATGGTTATAAGCATGGCTTAAATCCAATGGCAGGCATTGATACTTCCGAGGGCTGTCCGTTTGGCTGTTCGTTTTGTTGCGTAACACTATTGCGAGGCAGAGAAATGCTTCCGCACAGAGCAAGAAGCATAGGCGGAGTGATTGATTGGGTTGAAAGAACGCATAAACTAGGCCTGCCCATTATGTTTTTAGATGATAATTTTAGGCGTTCTCCAAATTATCGCCAATTATTGCAAGAGCTGATAGTTCTTAATGAGCGGTTGGGTAAAAAGTTAAGAATTTTTGCTCAATTAGATACAGCCATAAGCCCGTCTGATGTTCGCGATCTAGCTTTTGCCGGGATAAATCAAGTGTACTTAGGCGTTGAATCTCTTGATTTGGATAACTTGCAAGCTTCTAACAAAAAACAAAATAATCCAGAGAATTACCAAAAATTAGTTGAAGAGTTCCACAAATACAAAATTAAAGTAGATGCTGGTTGGATAACTGGCTGGCCAAACCAAAAAGCTAAGAGTATTCAAAAAGAGGCAAGGCTAATGGCAAGTAAGTTCGACATAGTAACGCCGTTTGATTTGGTGCCCTTTCCCGGCACAAAAGATTACAGCGAAGCTGTTCAAAACAATGAAATTGTGGATTGGGACCCAAATAATTACGATACAAGGCATTATGTAAGAAAGCTTTATAATATGTCGCCAGAAGAAGCTCTTGTGGAGATAAGAAAAGGATTCTCCATTATTTATAGTTTTAAGCACGCTCTTAGCGGTAGCCCAGGGCTAAGATACGAAGTTTTTAGAGATACTATTTACTGCAAAATTCTTGTTTTTCTTGGAAATATGAAAATCAAGAGACCTTACCAAATTATAATGGACGGAATTCCTTATTTTTTACCGCCCTTTGTTATGAGGCCAGCTGATAGCTATAGAGGCGAGCCGCTTACTTCAAAAGATTTAGCGAGAAAAGAAGTATGCTTGCAAAGCATGCTTTAGCTGTGCCAAGCATAAGCCCCTAGGGTGAGCCCATAGGGTGATTCTGCTGAATCATTTGCTAAACCATTTATTAAATCATATGCAAAAAAATAAATATACTTTTAAAAAAGCAACTATAAAAGACTTAAATACTTTTTGGCCAGCTTTTGCGAAAAATATTAAAACCCAGTTTCCCGAGTACTCTATTAAAACAAGAAAAGCTTTTTTAGAGAAAGAATATCCCTTGCAATATATAGAGGAAGGCTTAAAAGATAAAAGAATAGCGCTTTATTTAGCCTATAGCAAAAATGAAGTTGCAGGCTTTTTGTATACAACTTATATCTGCGGTGGTATTGGTATGGCAAATTGGCTGGCAGTAGCAAAAGAACACCAAGGCCATGGAATAGCCACTGCTCTTTTAAAAATGTGGCAAAAAGATGCCAAACGGCTCGGTATGCACAAAATACACCTTTGGACCGATAAAAGAAACTTAGATTTTTACAAAAAACAGGGATTTACCTATGTTGGTAAAATTCCAAAAAGTTATTACGGCGCTGACGATTATTTGTTTTATAAAATTTTGCAACCTCCAAAAGAAAATAATTTTCTTAAAAGAATTAAACTTTAAATATGCAAAAATTACTTAAAATTGACAACATAATGTTTTATGTAAAAGACTTGGAAAAAGCCAGCGAGTTTTATGAGAGAGAATTAGGGCTTAAAAAGGCATGGCATGATGAAAAGAAAAAAATGGTTGGCTTTGTTTTTGAAAAAAGCGACTCAGAAATAGTTATCCATAGTGACCCGGAACTTCCAAACCTAGACTTTAGCTTTTTGGTTGATAATGTTGAATCTTTTTGTAATGAGCATAAACAAAAGGGCTATAAAATTTTGCAACAGCCAATGGAAGTACGCTGCGGTAAATTTGCAATTATAACTGACATAGACGGAAACAAAATTCCTATTATTGATTTAACAAAATTTGGAGGAGAGCCAAAGTATGATTAAAATAATTGAGATAAAAGCCAAGGAGATTTTTACGAAAACTAAGCTTGAGGCTGATTATGTAATAAATCCCTATGTTGGCTGTGGCCATAACTGCTTGTATTGCTATGCAAAATTTATTGCGAGGTGGCGACCAATAGAGTATGGCAAATGGGGGACATGGGTGGAAGCAAAAATAAACGGCCCAGAACTAGCTAAAGATAGAAAAGTAAAAGGCACGGTATTTATGAGTTCAATTTGTGACGCATACCAGCCAATAGAAAAAGAGTTAAAGTTCACTAGAAAGATTTTAGAAAACCTAGATAAAAACGCCAAACTATCCATACTAACTAAATCAGATTTGGTTTTGCGAGACATTGATATTTTAAAACAATTTAAAAATATAGAAGTTGGTTTAACTATAAATAGTTTTATTGGTAAAACTAAAAATATTTTTGAGCCAGGAGCTCCGGAAAATCAACAAAGAATCAGCGCTTTACAGAGGTTAAAAGAGCAGGGGATTAAAACGTATGCTTTTGTTAGCCCGATTATTCCAGAGTTAATTGCCTCGCCCGCCGGAGCTTTGGCGAAGGAGGGATTGCAGGATATTATTAATAAAACTAGAAATTTCGTTGATTATTATTGGTTTGAGTTTTTAAACTTGCGAGGAGCAGGCAAAGAATTTGCTCAAGTATTGCAAAAAGAATTTCCCCAAAGTTATAAAATTGTCAGTAATGAAATTTTATATAAAGATTTTATTGATAAAACAAAAGAAGAAATAAGTAGCTTTAACATAAAAGTCCGCGAAATTGTAAAGCACTAAATTAAATTATGGAAGAAGAATGGATAGATAAAGATTTTTACAAAAAGTTCTTAATAGTGCCTTTTGGAGCAGTAATAGTTTTAATGTTGGCCCAAGGCATTACTTGGGGGTTTAGCACTGTTTTACCGAATTGGCCAACTTATGTGGGAGCCTTTATCTTTCTCTTTGTGGTTTTACAGTTAAGCCTTCTTATAGTTTCAAGGCGGTTAATCGGCTTTATGTTTGGCTTTAAAAAGCACCCATTGCTTTTCGTAGTTGGTCTTTTTATGAATTCAATATTGATTGTTTCAGCCAAGCCCGTATTTATACTTAATCCACCCACCCTTATGGGTTCTTTGCCTTATATAATTTTACTTTTATTAGCTTGGGTGCTTTTTCCGGTTGTGGTGTCGGAAAAAGTTAATCAAAGTTTATTTTTTAAAAAAATTCCAGAGGCCTTGAGGGTATCTTTAACGGTTTTTTCTTACCTAGTTACTTTTTTTAGCGTTTTTTTAATTGCAATGATTGATGTGTTGAACATTTTCTTTTTCATAATAAAACTATGATAAAAGCAATTATTTTTGATCTCAACGGTATTTTCATTCAAAGCCCGAAATTAAGTGAAAGATTTGCTGAAAAGTTCGGCGTACCCGTTGAAGACTTTTTACCTGTTTTAAAAGAAATTATGGATCTAGCCAGGCAAAAATCAGTAAAAGATTCTTTTTACCTTTGGTATCCTTATCTAGAAAATTGGAAGGTTTACCTAACCAAAGAGCAGTTTTTTGATTTTTGGTTTGAAGCGGAAAAAGAAGTGCCAGAAATGATAGAATTAGTAAAGAATATTAAAGAAAAGGGCATTAAAGTTTTTATTCTTTCTAACAATTTTCCAGAAAGGTCAGCATACTATAAACAGGTTTTTCCATTTTTAGACGAGATTTTTGACAAAGTGTATTATTCTTGGCAGACTGGGCTTGTAAAGCCTAACCTAAAAGCTTATAAAAATATTTTAAAAGAAAACAACTTGAAGGCAAAAGAGTGTCTTTACTTTGATGATTCCCAAAGCAATATAGAAATAGCCAATCGGCTTGGTATTAACTCATTTTTATACACTGGGCTTAACTCGCTTGAGGAAGCCTTAGAAAAATATGGGATTTAAAATTCAAAAAGAAATATTTGATACTTTTCCAGATTTTATTGCTGGGGTTATTTTATTAAAAAATGTTGATAATAGGGGAGAAGATCCAGAAGTCGCTCAGCTTTTAGCCGAAGCAGAAAAAGAGCAAACGGATAAATTGTCTGGAATGGAAACTTTTAGCCAGCATCCCCAACTTAACGCTTGGAGAATGGCCTATAGAAAGTTTGGCTCTGATCCGCATCAATATAGATGTTCGGCGGAAGCCTTGGTTAGACGCGTATTAAAGGGTGACCAATTGCGCCATATTAATAAATTAGTTGATTTGTATAATCATATTTCCTTAAAGTATGTTTTGCCGGTTGGCGGGGAAGACACAGATAAAATAGAAGGGGACTTAATTCTGGATTTTTCTGATGGCACAGAGCCATTTATTCGTTTGGGTGGGACAGAGAACGAACCCCCTCAAAAAGGCGAAGTGGTATATAAAGATAATATTGGCGTGGTTTGCCGAAGGTGGAACTGGCGGGAGGGGGACCGTACCAAGCTCACCGAAGAAACAGAAAACGCTATAATTGTAATAGAGGCACTATCTCCAGCAACTTATGAGGATGTAGAAACAGCAACAAAAGACTTGGCTGATTTAATTGAGAAATACTGCGGTGGCGGGGCAAGCTTCTACATTTTGAGTAAAGATAGGCAAAGCACTTAATCATAAATTATGAAAAAAATAATATTGGCTTCGGTTTCATATAGAAGAAGAGAACTTTTAACGCTTTTAATTGGCAATAATTTTGAAGTGCAGGCAAGCTCTTATGAAGAAGATAATAATTTAAATTTGCCGCCAAAAGAATTAGTATTATTCCACGCTTTGGAAAAAGGCAGAGATGTGGCAAGCAAATTATCTGAAGGCGTGGTAATTTCTGCTGATGTGGTGGTAATTTTTAATAATGAAATTTTTGGTAAGCCACACACACCAGAGAAAGCCAAGGAAATGCTCCAAAAAATGAGCGGGCAAACTGTAGAAGTAATATCTGGCATTGCAGTTATTGATATTGAAAATAAAAAAGAGTTGCAGGATTTTGAAATAACCAAAGTAAAGTTTAAAAGTTTAACCGAGCAAGAAATATCCGACTATGTGGCAACAGGAGACCCTCTAGATAAAGCTGGAGGATTTGGCGTTCAGGGCCAAGCTGCTGTTTTTATTGAAAGAATAGAGGGAGATTATCCAAACATTCTTGGCTTGCCATTATTTAAATTAAATGCTTTATTAAAACAGTCAGGTATTAACATCTTTGACTATAAAATTTAAAACTATGCCAAGCGAAAGAGATTTTTATAATGTTTCGTTAAAGGTTTTTCTCAATGACGATAAGGGGGAAACCTTGATTTTGGAGTGCGAAAACGGCGGGCGTTTTGTTGGTTTCCATGATTTGCCCGGAGGCAGGATAGAAAAAAATGAATTTAACACTCCTTTTGATGAAATTATTAAACGGGAAATAATGGAGGAGCTTGGCGAAATTGGGTACGAACTCGCTTTAAAGCCAGTTGCTTTGAGCCGCATGGAAAATCCCAAAAGAGAAAGCCCCTTGGGCGGGCTTGTTCACTGGTTGGTTATTTTTTTTGAAGCAAAATATATTAGTGGCGATATAAAAATAAGTGAGGAGCACACAGGGTTTAAATGGGTAAAGCTAAGCAAAGAGAATATAAAAAGCTTTTTTATGCTAGCTAATTTAGAGGGAGCTGAAATGTATTTGGATAATGTAAATAAAAATATATAAAAATATGGCAGAGGTAAAAGTTTTAATTGAGGGGTATACGTCAGCAGATGTTAAGGATAATAGCGGCGAGGAGAAAACTTGCTCAACGATTTCTTTAGTTAAATCGGGCAATATTATCATGGTGGTTGACCCAGGCGTTTTAGAAAGCCAAGAACTGCTGAAAAATGCTTTAACTAAAGAGGGGATTGGTATAAATGACGTTAATTATGTTTTTGTCACTCACTCTCATGCTGATCATTATAGAAATGTGGGGATGTTTCCAAAGGCCAAGCTTTTGGAGTATTTTGCCTTGTGGAATGGCAACGTAGCCCAAGAGTGGAAAGAACAATTTGCAGAAGATATTAAGATAATTAAAACTCCAGGGCATAGCCACACAGGGTTAACTTTGTTAGCTGACACAAAAGAGGGCGTAGTGGCGATTTGCGGCGATATTTTTTGGAAAGAAAATAGCCCAGATTTCGACCCATACGCTGACGATATGGAGTTGCTCAAGCAAAACCGAGAAATGATTTTAAAAATAGCTGATTATATTGTGCCAGGCCACGCTGGAATGTATAAAACAAAGAAATAATACGCCAAAAGGAAATGAAAATAATTGTAAAGGTTAAAACAAAAGCCAAGGAGAAAAAAGTGGTTAAAATAGGGGATAATAACTACGAGGTTTGGGTTAAAGAAATTCCCGAGCAAGGCAAGGCCAATGCGGCTGTGCTTAAAGCGCTGGCAAGATACTTTAAAATACCCCAAACTAGCATAAAAATAATAGCTGGCAAATCCAGCCATAAAAAAATAATTTCTTTTTAATTATGCAAGAAAAAATTTATACCAAGCGAGGTAATTATACTTCTGGGCAAAAAGAGCCATACAGGATAAGCCGTTCAAAAATTGACTTGTTTTTAAATTGTCCAAGATGTTTTTATTTGGACAGAAAATTGGGCATACCTCAGCCCCCAAGCTTTCCCTTTACTTTAAATTCGGCCGTTGATAAGCTTTTAAAAAAAGAATTTGATATTCATAGAGCCAAGCAAACAGCCCATCCGTTTATTGAGAAATATGGCCTTGATAATGTTCTGCCTTATCAAAATGATTTAATGGATGAGTGGCGAAATGCTTTGTCGGGCGGGATATGTTATTTGCACAAGCCCACTAATTTTTATGTTACTGGCGGGGTAGACGATGTATGGGAAAACACCAAAACAGGCGAGCTTATAATTGTGGACTACAAGGCAACATCCAAGGATGGAGAGGTAAATTTAGACGCTGATTGGCAAATTGGCTATAAGCGCCAAATGGAGGTTTATCAGTGGCTTTTTAAGCAAAATGGGTTTAGAGTTTCAGATACTGGCTATTTTGTTTACTGCAATGGCATAACTGATAAAGAGGCGTTTGATGGCAAATTAGAATTTAAAGTAAAGTTAATTCCGTATAAGGGCGATCCATCTTGGATAGAACAAACTTTGCTTGATATTAAGGCCTGCTTGGAAAGCTCGGCCTTGCCTCAAGCCAGTTTTACCTGCACTTATTGCAACTATCGTAAAGCCGTAAAACAACATGAATAAAATTAAATGGATATTTTTTGATATTGGCGGGGTGTTAAGAGATGAAACCGAGTATAACAACTGGCGTAAGGACATCTTGCTTTTAAAAGCCAGAGAAATAAATCCAGAAATATCAGATTATGATTTTGAGATTGCTCACAATCAAGCCAGTAAAACGCCCGGTTCTTTAAGACAAAATATTTTAGAAATACTAACAGGGGATAAGGAGTTGGCAGAACGCCTTAAAAATGAAATTCACGGGCAGGGAACAAAGATTTTACAAAATATACCTATAATGCCAAATGCCATAGAAGTGGTTAAAAAGCTTTCAGAAAATTATTCTTTAGGCGTAATTTCCAATTATTCTTCAGCCATCACAGGTTTTTTAGGGGAAGCGGGGCTGGCAGATTACTTTAAGGTTTTGGGAATTTCTGAAGATTATGGCTTAGCTAAGCCAAATCCAGAATTTTTTAAAGCAGTTTTAAAAGACGCAAAAGCCGAGTTTAAAGAGTCCGCAATGATAGATGATAACATTGAGCGAGGCTTGCAAGAGGCAAAAGTATTAGGCATGACCACAGTATTTTTCAACGCCACAAATCGCCAAGATATACCAGAAGATATTGTGGATTTTACCGTTTACTCTTTAACTGACTTACTAAACATTCTTTAAAGATTTCGTTGTGGAAAACTTATCTTGACATCTTTTTTGGGGTATTTTACAATATGTACAATAAGTGTACATATTATGAAATATGGACGAAATACTTAAAAAATTATCATCTTCTCCATTTTTTACCACCCACGATGTGGCAGGTTTTTTGCCATTACTAAAAAAAGAATCAGTTTATCGTAAAATTACTCGCTGGCTTAAAAAAGGAGAGGTTATTAAACTAAAAAAAGGATTTTTCGTGACAGAACATTACAAAGATAAGCATATCAGCGAGCCTGCTTTTGTCGCCTTTTTAGCCAATTCACTTCGCCGTCCTTCTTATATTTCTGGGGTATATGTTTTACAGAGTAGGGGTGTTATGGTTGAAGCAACCTATCCGATTACTTCTGTGACCACCAAAGCAACTCGTAGTTATGTTAATAATTGGCGGGAGTTTATTTATCATTCTATTGCTCCGAGGTTATATGCGGGCTATAGCCGCAGTTTTTATATTGACCATCCAGTTTATATCGCCACATTAGCTAAAGCTCTTTTTGATTATCTTTATATTAAATACGGCAAGACCCGTTTTTCAGCCAATGATATTTTAGCCAGAGAAAGATTAAATTTAGACATGTTCAACACAAAAGACACTAAAGAATTTAAAGATTTTTGCGAACTTTCAAAGAATAAAGTTTTAATAGAATTAAGTAAAAAACTTTTTTTAAAAAAATATCAAAATGAATAATTTTATTTTAGAAATGCAAAATATTGTCAAAGACGGCAAGAAGCAAGGCCTTGAAAATGATTTAATTTGCAATATTCTCAAGGAATATTTGCATTATTTTGTTTTAGATTATATTTATGGCTCCAAGTTTAAGGATATGGTATTTTATGGAGGGAGCGCCTTGAGGATGCTTTTTGATTTGCCACGTTTGTCAGAGGATATTGATTTTGAGGCAGATGAAAGAATAGATCTAAGAGAGCTAGCCGTGGGATTAGAAAATTATTTCAAAAAGGACTTAGCACTTTATGAAAAAATTCAGGTTAATAAAATGCGCACAATTAATCGCATTTTTTTAAAATTGCCAGTGCTTTATGAGATTGGTTTGTCTCCTCATAAGGGTGAAGTTTTAAGGTTAAAAGTGGAGGCCAGACCATTACCCGTGGAATTTTTTAATAACACCAAAACAAGCTTAACTTTAAAATCAAAGTATGGCGTAACTTTTGTTGCTAAGCATTATGACCTGCCAACTTTGTTTGCGACGAAACTACCAGCTATTTTAGGCCGTAAGGGTATAAATTTTAAGGGCCGGGACTTTTATGATTTAATCTGGTATATGGAGCAGGGGATTATACCCGACCCAATAATGCTTGAAAAAAAGGAAATAAAGAAGCCTTTAAAAGAAATCTTTGACGATATAGAAAATTTTGTTGCTAGCAATAAGAGCTTTTCTCGTGGTTTGTCCGCGGATTTACGGCCGTTATTTGCTTCGTCTGGTTTCGTAGATGCATTTAGTAAAAATTTTCTAGAAGTCTTCCAAACCGCCAGAAAAAAATATAACCTTTAACTTATATATGATTAATTACGAAGATTTTGAAAAAGTTGACATACGGGTTGGCAAACTTGTAGAAGTTTCCGACTTTCCCGAAGCAAAAAAACCAGCTTTTAAATTAAAAATTGATTTTGGGCAAGAAATAGGAATTAAATCGTCTAGTGTACAGGCTGTTGGCGCCCACACAAAAGAAGAATTGCAAGGAATGTTGGTCTGCTGTGTTGTAAATTTTCCCGTAAAGAAAATTGGTTCTTTTGAATCAGAGGTTCTCACATTGGGTTTTAGAAATGCCGAAGGAATAGGTTGGGTGCTAATAACCCCATCAAAATATTCTGTTCAACTAGGAGATAAGCTAGCCTAGACGATTATAAAAAATATAGGGGTTGATTTTGAATTGTGATGTGCTTATAAAAACGGTTGACGGATGGTGTGGGACCAGCTATACTGCAATTGTGAGTTGCGAACATTATAATTTTATTAAAATCAATGACAAGAGAATAGTAAATAAAAGCCACGACTAAAGAGAAATGGGCCTTAGGCTGGAAGCCCATGTCAATGCTTTTCTTGAACCTACTCTTAACAGATGGCAGGGCTAATAACTTTGCTCGGCAACTGGCCGTTATCTTCCAGTAATCCTGTGTTTGCAGGATGTTAAGGTTTTAGATAAAACTAAAACAAATTAAGGTGGTACCACGGAAGAACTCTTTCGTCCTTATTTGTTCTTTAAAAAGAAGAAGTAAGAGCGAAAGAGTTTTTATTTATTTTGAATTATTTAGAAATAAGGAGGCAATGAAATGTGTAAACTAAAAGCGGTCTCTAGATTGGTGGTAAAATTTGGCACAGAAAGTCTCTCGGGTGAAAATGGTAGGTTAAGTCAGAAGATCTTTAATGATTTTGCTAGGCAGATTATAGCGGTACAACAGTTTGGTATAGGGGTGGCAATAGTAAGTTCGGGCGCCATTAGGGCTGGTGCGGAAAGGATGGATGAGCTACGACTTGAAACTGTACACATGGAGAAAAAGCAGATCGCAGGGATAGGTGCAAGGCATTTAATGAACGAATGGGGCAGAGCGTTTGAGATATATGGAAAAGAGGTTGCTCAGATTTGGGTTACATATGCCAGCCTTGCGCACAATGGCGAACGGAAAAGTACGAAAGATAGCACTATATGTTATTTAGAGAACGGGGTCATTCCTATAATCAATGAAAATGATGTCCTTTCTGACGAGGAAATAAGATGGATGGACGAGGGCATTAGCGAAAATGATAATTTGGCATGGCGGATTGCTACCCTCGTGGAAGCGGATGCGGTGTTGTTTATTACAAGTGTGAAAGGAATTTACAAAGAAGATTCGCAGGAAAGTTTAAAAGCAGAGATTTATGAGGAAATAGACTGTGAAGCTGGTTTAGAGTTTTTAGACAATGGTCATAACTCAACAGGAGGATCTGGTGGCATAAAAACCAAACTCAAAGCAGCATTTCAATGTGCTCAGGCTGGGAAGAAAGTAGCGGTTGCTGGCAAGGATGAGGATATTATTATAAAGTTTGTTAAGGGTTTTCCAGTAGGCACAAAGATAAAGAATCCTGACAGAGTATGTTGATAGATGGTTGGTAACTTAAAAAATGAAGGCGTAATCTCTTATATAGATTACGCCTCTTTGCTATAAGTGTTACTTTTGCTTACAAAAAGTAAAGAGGTGTGATAGGATAAGGTAATTATGAGCTTATCAATCGGTTATGAGGGATGTCCAAAAAATATTGGCAGAATATGAGCTTGTTGAAACAAGCCCAGTCTGTCTTTTAAGAGATTCACCAGATAACGAGGTTTTTGTTGTTGGTGAAAAAGATAAAAAGATTTTAAGAATTAGCAAGAGACTGCCAATTGAGGATATTAAATTTGAATATGAGGCCACTGAGTATCTATTCAAGCAAGGTCTACCAGTGCCAAGTTGGGTGAGAACAAAATCTGATAGTTTTTACACCCTAAGTAATGGAGCGGTTGCTGTGATATTTGATTTTCTTAGTGGTCATCATATCCAAGTAGATAAAAACCACTTACCAACCACAACCCAGGCTTTTAACGCTGGCAAAGGACTTGGGCTACTAAGCAACAAGGCAATAGTTTTTACCCCATCAACGCCAAGAAAAAGGAATATTTTTTCAGAGCTAGAGAGAGCATTAACCCTTTCTGATGTTTTTGTAAAAAATTTTGAAGGAGGAGAGAAATTTGTTAGCGAAGTAAAAGATGCAATAAACTTTGCAAAAAGCCAAAAAGAAACAGCTGGGCTTATTCATAATGACTATCGGCCGAGCAATGTTTTCTTTAATGACAATGACGATATTACGGGTATAATTGATTTTGATTGGAGTTGTGTGGGCCCTCTTGTTAAGGATTTGGCGCTGGCAGTTGTGGAGTGGTCATTTCCCGATGGTCAGACCGAAGCAGATTTCACCATATTTGACGCATTTTTGGATGGCTATAATTCTGTTGCCAATATAAAATGGAAAAAAGACAAGAAACTCTATTCATGGATAAAATTTGCCACCCTATCTGATGCTGCCACTTATTTCTGCGATTTACTAGAAAATTCAAGCGAAACTAATAAATTAGTTTTAAGCTCATATATGTATCAAAAATATCTTTTTTTCTCTGATTTTTTAATTTAATCTATGAATGACAAAACAATGTTTTCATTTTTTTGACAAGGCGGTTTTTTAAATGTAGAATGTAGCTAAATTCAGGCAATTTAAGTAAAAATATGGACAAAAAACAGCTAATACAAAAAATTGAAAAATTAAGAAATTCGCGGGTTATTACTTATTTAACTAGCGACAGGCAAGGTGCCCCAGGTACTCCCTCAGCCAGAATTGCTATGGATATAGTGCCAATAATTAGCAAGCACTTGCGGGCAATTGGCAAAACCGAAAACATTGATTTGTTTTTGCATTCGTCTGGGGGGGATACAATGGTGCCGTGGCGTTTGGTTTCTATGATTAGGGAGTATTGTGATAAGTTTTCAGTTTTAATTCCGTATAAAGCCCATTCAGCCGCCACCATGATTTCTTTGGGGGCTGATGAAATTGTAATGACTGATTTGTCAGAGCTTTCCCCAATTGACCCATCAACCGCTAATGTTTTTAACCCAACCGATCCCCAAAATCCTCAAAGCAAAATTCCAATTTCAGTGGAAGACGTAATGGCTTATTTTGACTTAGCTAAAAATAAATTTGGCATAAAAAATGACGCTGAATTGGCTAAAATTTTTGGCAAGTTTGTTGAGGCCAACCCGCAAATTCACCCCTTGGCCTTGGGTAATGTTAATCGAACACATAATTTAATTAGAATTTTGGCAGGAAGATTGTTAAAAAGCCACAAATCGCCAATGAAAGAGGATGAAATTGAAAAAGTTGTTGATTATTTTACAGAAAAACTTTATTCGCACCAGTATTTTATTGGCCGAAAAGAGGCAAAAGAGGACTTGGGCCTAAAAGCAGTAACTTCAGCTAGCGAAGAATTGTCTAAAGCAATGACGGATTTATATGAGGAATACGCTCAAGAAATGGAACTTGGCGTTTTATGGAACCCAGAAAACGAGCTTGGCCAAAACTCTATGCAAAACAAAAAGGGCTATAAAATTGCTTTTATTGAAAGCGCAGAAATTTCAAATTATTTTGAGTTAACGCTTGATTTCAAAAAGCAGCAAGTACATATAACCCAGCAAACCCCTCAAGGTCCAATGCAAATCCCTCAAGAACAAGTCGCCTTCCGCCCCATCACCCAAGGCTGGAAATAAAAATATGACACAAGAAGAATTAATAAAAAGTAGGGTGATTTTACAAGATTTTTAGAAATCTTGTAAAAAATAAAGCCACACGATTAAAGCTGATTTGGAAGTTTTACAAAAGTCAACGATAGAAAAATGTTAAAATAATCCACCCCAAGGCCCAATGCAAATCCCCCAAGAACAAGTCGCCTTCCGTCCCATCACCCAATGCTGGAAGTAAAAATATAAATAAAATAAAAATTTGACAAAAAACTCTTATGGAATTATAGTATGTTTATGAATTTTATTGTGGATTCAGCCCTGAAACCGAACACTTGGGATTAAATTATTGTTTGGTTTGACGATTGAATCTATCATAACAAAAACATCTGGATTTTTGAATTGGTTGTTCTCCAACATAACCTCTAAAGGTTTCTTAAATCCTAA
>JAUSHZ010000032.1 GCA_030648255.1 bacterium | reverse complement strand
TTAACAAAATATCTATTTCTAACCTCTCCGCTTCTTTGATGTGGCTACCTTTTTTGTTTTCTTTATTTTCTATTTTTTGCTTGTTCATATGGCGATATTCTATATCGCCAAGTGTTCGGTTTCAAACTGGAATTCAGGTTTTAGCTGGGTTAAAGCCTGGCGAAGAAGAAAAAACCGAGGGATTTTTGAATTCCTTAGGGGTTATTCCTATTGATCGAGAAATCGCTGAAGTAGCTGGCGAATTATCTAGGGAACAAAAAAATAAAAATGGGCAAGCTGGTTTTAGCGATACTATCATTGCGGCTACTTGCTTGGTTGGTAGGTTTATTTTAATAACCTATAATAAAAAGCATTACCGTGCATTTAAGGGATTAGAAATGTATTCTGAGTAACATGATTTTAAAGTATTTGTTAGTTTTTTTGTTTGGTTTGGCTGTTATTTTTTTCCTTAGGTTTAATCTGGACAAATTTAACATAGATGTGCAAGTAAAAGATATTAATGTTATTCCAAAACCAAAAATAGCAGAGAAAATGCCCGACCTTTTATTTTACCGCAATGACTTGCTGAAAAATAATCAAGATTTTTTAGAAATTAATTTAGCAGAAAAGAAAGTTTATTTTTATCAACAAGGCCAAATTATTAAAACAGCGGAAATTTTAAAATTAGGCGAGAAGGAAACTTGGGGCGGCACTCCTTCTGGGCTTTATAGTGTTTTGTCTAAATATAAAGAGGCCTACTCGGTTGGAGCAGAGGCTTATATGCCCTATGCCTTGAAGTTTTATGGCAAATACTTTTTGCATGGCAAGCCTTATTATGCTGACGGCTCATCTTATTTAACGGATTTTTCTGGCGGGTGTGTGCAGGTTTCCGACCAAGACGCCAAAGAACTTTTTAATTTAGCTGGGATTGGCTTGCCAATTTTGGTTGTAGACCAGCAGAATGCCAAATGCCTAAATACTAATTTAGATAATAAGCTGTTTCCTCAAATTCAGGCGTTGAATTATTTGGTTGCCAATCTTGATTGCGGAGAAATTTTAGCTCAAAGGAATGTCCAAGAAGAAGTAGAAGTTGGTTCTCTGCTAGATTTTTTAGAAGCAGCTGTGGTTGCTGAAATAATTGACTTGCGAAATGATATTGCAGTGTCAGCTAAGGCCGAACAAATGAGTTGCGGAGCAAGAGATGTTTTGGAAACAGGCGGCTATTATCGGGTAATTGACCTTTTTTATTCATTGCTCTCGGAAAATTCTGCCAAAGCCAAGTGGGTGCTGGCTGCTTTTCTGGGCAGACAAAGAACGCCTCAACTAATGCAAGAGAAAGCAAAGTCAATAATGATGGCAACAACCACTATTGGCGATATTTTTTCTTGTGATGGGTTAGAAAATATTTCCACCAGCCAAGACCTTTTTTATTTGGCGAGATATTTGCAAAATACCCGGCCTCCCATTCTAGCCATGAGTAAAAAGGGGCGCGTTCGCACCTTTGGAGGTTTGCCGTTTGATTTGGAAAATTTGCCTAACCAAAATATTTTCGCTGATGATGAAAATTTTATTGGCGGGAGAATAAGCGTGGTTGATAGCTCACAATACAATGGCTTGTTTGTTTTTAAAAATATTTCCATTATTTTACTAAAAGAAGAGAGTTTAGAAAATTTAAAAAATGATGCTTTAAAAATTAAGAATTGGTTGGAGTAATTGCCTTTTCCATATAAGTATTTTTGAGTTTATAGCCGAGTTTGCGGTAATAACCGCGAACGCCTACGCCAGAAATAACAGCGATTTTTTTTGCGCCAGATTTTTTAGCGATTTTTTCTGCTTGAGCCATTAACTTTTTGCCAAAACCAAAATGTTGGACAGAACTCGCAGCAGTTCTACTACTGCTAATTTTGGCCATTTGGCCGTAAACATGAAGCTCGCGAATTATCGCTATTTTATCTACAAGACGCAAACGCAATAAAGCATAAAGTTTGGTGCGGGCTTTATTTTCAAAACTTAGGAACAGCTCCCTGCCCGCATTGGCTACGCCAGAAGCGTTGCAGGCGGGTTTTTCGTCGGAGGCCCCATATTCTTGTTTAAATAAATAAATTTTTTCTTTAGCATTGTAGTTGCTCCCAACTTCACGGCATCGAACGCATTGACAAGCCAAGTTGAGTCTGGCCATTTCTTTGGCAACGACTTCTCTCATATTCAAAACATTGCTTCCGCCTTCCACAATATCTTTTGGCGGTATATCTCTGATAATTCTTTCCACTCTTACCCAGCAAGGAATTGTTTTTTTAATTTCAATTAAAAGTTTAATTAATTGCTTTTTTGTGTATGGCTTGAATTTTTTTTGTTTGTATAAATTATAAAGCTTGGTGTTTTTTACCAAGGCTAAAGGATAAATTTTTAAATAATCGGGCTTAAAATTTGGATTAATAAAAATTTCTTGAAACATTGCTAAATCCTTTTTTGGATTTGAGCCATAAAGCCCTGGCATCATTTGGTAAGATACTTTAAAGCCAGCGTTTTTCAGCAATCGGGTTGCTGTAATTACATCCTCAACAGAGTGGCCTCGTTGGTTTAACTTTAAAATTTCATCATCAACTACTTGAACGCCAAGCTCCACCTTGGTTACACCAAGCTCACGCATGAATTTTATCTCGCTGCTATTTATATAATCTGGCCTTGTTTCCACAGCAATACCCACAATCCTACTTTTCGCCCTCTCGTTTTTTTTCTGTAGTATAGCGAGGCTGTTGAAGCTCGGCTTCAACAAGCTTGTTGAAGCCGAGCT
>JAUSHZ010000011.1 GCA_030648255.1 bacterium | reverse complement strand
TTAACAAAATATCTATTTCTAACCTCTCCGCTTCTTTGATGTGGCTACCTTTTTTGTTTTCTTTATTTTCTATTTTTTGCTTGTTCATATGGCGATATTCTATATCGCCAAGTGTTCGGTTTCAAACTGGAATTCAGGTTTATGAAAAATAATTTAAAAATTAAAAGGCCGTCAAAAAAAGAGGTCGAACATTATCTCGAAGAATGGGAGTTTCTTGAAGACTATCGCTTACAAGAGAGCAGTTTAAAAAAATTATTTACAAAAACATATCCATTCAATACTAATTTAGACGATGTATTAGTCAAAGTTTGTACTTTGAACCAATTTTATAGTACACAAATTCGTAAAATCTTTGATTTAGCTAAACACATTGTAAGTTTAAATATTGATAATGATTTGAAAAATAATAATCTTGATTTGGTTGAAAAAATTGCAAAAAATCACGGGATATTCAAAAAAAAGAAAGACGGAACAAAAGGTAAAGAGTTATACTTATATTCTTTTGCGACAAAATATTGTAGCCATCATAATCCAGAAATTTATCCGATCTATGATTCATTTGTAGAAAAAATGCTCATACATTGTAAAAGAGATGGTTTCGATTTTAATAACAAGGATTTGAAGGTCTACCCATTATTTAAAAATAGCTTGCTTAGTTTTAGGAAATTTTACGGCTTAGAATCATTTGATTTAAAACAGATAGATAAATATTTATGGCAGGCTGGGAAAAAGTATTTTCCCAAAAAGTACTAAAATTGGGTCGCACTATATCCGCAAGGGAACATCAACCTTTGCGGATTTTTATTTAAATAAAAATTTGACTTTGGTGGGTTTGGTAAGATATAATATTAAAAACATATGAACAAAGCAATTGTAATGAATCCAAAAATAATGTGTGGCAAGCCAACAATTAAAGGAACGCGAATTCCAGTGTATTTAATTTTAAATTTAATTGCGACTGGCTACGATTTTGACAGAATTATCAAGGCTTATCCAGAACTTACAAAAGAGAAAATCAAAGCAACATTGCAATTTCTCAAAAGAGGCAGAATTATGGATAATTATTTTGAAACTACATAACCAAACAGTTGAATCGGTTAATAAACATTTAAAAGGGCTTTTAGACAGTAAAATTTTAGAGGATAAAAATTTAAAAAATACTTTAATGATAGCAAGCGAGGGAAGTATTAGGGTGCGCCGTAAACCGTAAATTATAAATGAGTGGCAACAGCGCAATTTCGCGAGGGGAACACCAACCTTTGCGGATTTTTATTTACTTAAAATTAAATTTGACTTTTGGTTGTTTTTTGGTTTATAATCCAATTATATGAATGAGGCAACTATTAATAAAAATAAAAGCTTAACTAATTTAATTCGCCAAACTGTTTTGGAAATAATACAGGAAATTTTGGCTGACCCCGATTACGGCTTGGCTTTAAATGGAAATTTTGAAAAAAGATTGGAAAAATCTATTCAATCTCAAAAGGCTGGCAAAGTCGTTTCTTTTGATAAGATTTTGAAAAAATATTCTAAAAAGTAAAATTATGGCGCAATGGCTAATCAATTTTACCAAAGAAGCTGAAAGCGATATAGGTTCGTTAGATATTAAAGTCAGAGTGAGGGTTTTGGAAAAAATTGGCTGGTTATGCGATAATTTTGAAACAGTTAATCACTTGCCACTTGGTTATGGGTGGCAAGGGTTTTTTAAATTACGGGTGGGCGACTGGCGAGTTGTTTACGAAATTGATTATTTTGACAATAAAATTACTGTTCACTATATTAACCATAGGTCAAAAATTTATAAAAAACCGCCAAAATAGAATTATTCCGCGAGGGGAATGCCAACCTTTGCGGTTTTTATTGGTTTTTAACAATTGCAGGCTGGGTTGGTAGTGTGCTAAAATCGATATATATGGGAAAGAAAAATAAATTTAAAAATAAGAACGGGAACGGACAAAATAATAAAAACGGAAAAAACAACAAGAATTTTAACGACAAAGAAACTTTGCCAGTTTTAACCAACAGGGTTAAAAAAACAATTGCGGCTGTTTGCCTTTTTGTTTTGGCTGTAATAGTGGCTTTTTCTTTTTTTCAGAAATCCGGTTCTGGGGGGGAAACAATTTTTAAAGTTTTTGATTTTTTAGTGGGGCAAGCGGTTTATGTTTTGCCGTTTTTGCTTTTATTAACTGGTTTTTTAATTTTAAGGCCAAGAAAGCGCCGGATATTTTTGCCAGCCAGTTTTGTGTTAGGGCTTTGCACTATTGGCGTTTCTGGTATTTTAGCTACTAAAGCAATTGAAGAAAGGGGTGGGGGATGGGTTGGCTACTTGTTTGGCTGGCCAGTTTTTCATTATTTTGGCAATACAGTTGCCTATATTGTGTTTGCCTGTTTTATTCTAATTGGAGGTATTATTGTTTTTGAAATGTTGCCTCAAGGAAAATCAAAAGAAGAGAAACAAAAAGAAAAAGACGCAAAGCTTGCCAAGTTAGCTTTAGAAAATAAAGAAAAGCCAAAATTTGAAATAAAGCCAGTTGAGGTTATAAAGACATCAAATGCTGTTTCAGAAAAAGCCCTTAAAAAAGCGCCTATTGTGGAAGCCAAGAAAGAAACCCTTCGGCAAGCTCAGGGCAAGTCAGTCGAGTCTGCTGTATTTTTTGATACTCAATACAAATTTCCACCAGTTGAACTTTTGGAAATTGGCGACGAAAAGCCATCAAGCGGGGATATTGAATTTAACGCTGCGGCCATTAAAAAGACTTTGCAAAATTTTGGCATAGAAGTGGAAATGTCAGAGATTAATGTGGGGCCTACTGTTACCCAATACACCCTAAAACCAGCGGATGGAGTCAAGCTTTCCAAGCTCACGGGCTTAAATAATGATTTAGCTTTGGCGTTGGCTGCTCATCCAATCAGAATTGAAGCGCCAATTCCAGGAAAGTCGTTCGTTGGTATTGAGGTGCCAAATAGCGTGAGGGCAAAAGTAAAATTGGGAACAGTTATATCAAGCCAGGAATTTCAAAAGCCATCAGCTATTTTAAATTTGGCTTTAGGTAAAGATGTTATGGGCAATCCAATTTGCGTTGATTTAGCTGGCATGCCTCATATGTTGGTGGCTGGGGCCACGGGCTCTGGAAAAAGTATTTGCTTAAACACAATTGTAAATAGCTTAATTTTTCGCAATTCACCAAGAAATTTACGGCTTATATTAATTGATCCAAAGCGAGTTGAGTTTCCAGTTTATGGCGCTTTGCCTCATTTATTGACTCCAGTTATTTTAAATTCTAGAAAAGCGGTTAATGTTTTAAATTGGTTGGTGGGAGAAATGGAAAGAAGATTTGAAGTACTGCAAGAGGCTACTGTTAGAGATATTGTTTCTTACAATAAAAATCAGCAACAAAAGGCCTTAAAAATAGGTAAAAAAGCTAACGTGGCAGATTCGGGGGACGATACCGAGCCAATGCCATATATTATTTTAATTATTGATGAGCTGGCTGATTTAATGATGACAAAAGGCAAAGAGGTTGAAGCAGCTATTGTGCGATTAAGCCAACTAGCTAGAGCCGTTGGCATACACTTGGTGGTTGCCACCCAGAGGCCATCGGTTGAGGTTATTACCGGGCTTATTAAGGCTAACATTACCACTAGGATTGCCTTTCAGGTGGCTAGCCAAATTGACTCTCGCACTATTTTGGATTCAGCTGGAGCGGAAAAATTATTAGGCAAAGGAGATATGCTTTATATTTCGGCTGAATTTTCTCGGCCAAAAAGAATTCAGGGAAATTTTATTTCAATGCCTGAAATTAAAAAAGTGGTTGATTTTATTGCCAAAGAAAACTCTCCTTTGGAAATGCAAAATATTGAAGAGCAGACTAGCTTGATGGAGGACGGTGAAGTGCCACAAACTCGGCCTATGGCTTCGGGAGTAGGGGCCAATAGCCATGACGATATTGTAAATTTTTCAGCTAAAGATCCGCTTTATGAAGAAGCTAAAGAAATAATAGTTAAATACCAAAAGGCCTCGGCAAGTTTATTGCAAAGAAGGTTGCAAGTTGGCTATGCCAGGGCCGCTAGAATTTTAGATATGCTTGAAGAAGATGGTATTGTAGGCTCGGCTGATGGCGCCAAGCCCCGAGAAGTTTTAATTGGGGAAAGTGGAGATTTGCTTGAAAACGACGGCTACCACGACGCTGGCGACATAGAATTTGAGAGAAAGTAACCTTGCCCCCCTAAATCATATGACCAAACAATCCATAAAAGAGTTTTTTAGACCTAGCGGAGGAAAAGTCATATTAACAATGGTTTTTATTTTCTTGTCTTGGTTTTCTTTTGCCTCCACAAAGGTGCAGGTAGATCCATTTTGGGTATATGCAAAACCAAAATTTCTAGGAATTTTTAGCTTTCCATTTTGTGGTTGCGGGCCACTTGCTGACGTGTCATCATTAGCAGGCTTTGTATGTTTGTTTGTAGCACCATTAGTAATTTGGTATATTCTACTTTGTATAGTAATGGCTATTATAAGGAGGGTTAGTAAGGCTTTGCATAAAAAATAAATGTCAGCTAAATCAACAATTAAAAAATTGCTTGGGGGGAAAGCGGTTTTAGCCTATCATTATTTAAGCAGCCAAATAGCGGCTTTGTATTTTGGCTTTCCTTCCAAAAATTTAATAACTATTGGTATTGTGGGCACAAAAGGCAAAACATCAACCGCTAATCTCATTTGGAGCTGTTTAGATACGGCTGGGTTTAAAACAGGAATGATAAGTACAGCCAATATTCGGATTGACCAGCAAGATTTTTTAAATAAGCATCATATGACAATGCCCCGGCCTTTTATAATACAGGGCTATTTAAAAAAAATGTTAAAAAAGAGTTGCTCATTTGCAATTGTCGAAGCAACATCAGAGGGCATTAAGCAGTGGAGGCACAAAGGGATTGATTTTGATTTTTTGATTTTTACCAACTTATCTCCCGAGCATTTGCCATCCCATAGCAACAGTTTTGAAAAGTATAAAGAAGCAAAAGGCAAAGTTTTTAACGGATTAATGGATTATCCAGAAAAGCACTTGGCCGGGATAGACATTAAAAAAACAATTATTGCTAACATAGACGACGAAAATAGCGAATATTTTTTTAATTTTAAATCAGAACATAAATTTTCGTTTGGTATAAAAAATACAGCTGATTATCAGGCAACTAATTTACAAAGCGACGACAACGGAACAACTTTTTTTGTCAGAGGAAAATCGTACAGATTAAATTTAATTGGCGAGTTTAATGTTTATAACGCCTTGCCAGCCATTGTGATCGGCGATTTATTGAAAGTTCCCTATGAACAAATTAGAAATGGCTTGGCTAGCTTAAAAATTTTGCCGGGTAGGATGGAGCCAATTGACTTGGGCCAAAATTTTTCAGTTTTAGTTGATTACGCCCATGAGCCAAAAAGTATGGAGTTAGCCTTAAGGGCAGGACGAAGCTTGGTAAAATCTGGAGGTAATTTAATCGTTTTATTAGGAGCAGAAGGGGGAGGCCGTGACAAAACAAAAAGGCCAAAAATGGGTGAATTGGCTGGTAAGTTAGCTGATGTGGTAGTGGTGAGTAATGTTGACCCGTACGATGATCCACCGGCAGAAATTATAAAAGATATTGCTGTGGCTTGTGTCAGAGCCGGGAAAATAATAAATCAAAATATTTTTGTAATTGAGGATAGGCGGGAGGGCATTAAAAAATGCTTGGCAGTAGCCCGAGAAGGCGATGTTGTTTTAATAACTGGCAAGGGGGCGGAGCAATCAATGATAATCAAAGGAAATAAAATCCCTTGGGACGATAGAAATGTGGTAAAAGAAGAATTAAATAATCCGTTATTGAAAGCGAGCCGTTAAGGCGAAGCTTGAAATTTACGGAGGATTTACCCTGTGGAGTAATTCTAAATTTTTAGCAAAAAATTTAGAATAGAAATTTTTTTCACAAATTTCTACTCCACGGGGTGTAAGAACTCGTAAATTCACTCGTGGCTAATCGCCACTCATTCATTAACGATTTCTAACATATGACAAAAATAAAAAAGATAGCAGAAAAAACAGTTCTTTCAATAAAAGCGTCATCAGCTGATAAGCAAAGCGGGTTAGACGACGCATTAGAAGAAATAAAACAAAGGTTTGGAGACGGGGCTATTATGCAATTAAGCGGAGTTAGGGCTGTTAATGTCGATTCTATTTCAACTGGCTCTATTGCTATTGACTTGTCTTTAGGGGTTGGCGGTATGCCTCGGGGTAGAATTATTGAAATTTATGGAGGGGAAAGTTCTGGAAAGACAACCCTGGCGCTGCATGTGGTAGCAGAAGCCCAGAAAAAAGGCGGAGTTTGCGCCTTTGTGGACGCAGAACACGCTATGGACCCAGATTACGCTCAAAAAATTGGGGTTGATATTGATAAGCTTTTAATATCCCAGCCCGATTCTGGAGAGCAGGCCTTGCAGATTGTAGAAACATTGGTTCGCTCTAAAGCCGTAGATGTCATTGTGGTGGACTCTGTGGCTGCTTTAACGCCCAAAGCAGAGATTGAGGGTGAAATAGGCGACCAACACATTGGTAGGCAAGCCAGATTGATGTCACAGGCCATGAGAAAGCTGGCTGGCATAATCGACCAAACAAAAACTATTGTTATATTTATAAATCAAACCAGAATGAAAATTGGCGTGATGTTCGGCAATCCAGAAACAACTCCTGGGGGCATGGCCTTAAAGTTTTACGCATCGGTTCGGGTTAACTTAACCAGAATGGCCCAAATTAAAAAAGGAGAAGAAAGTATTGGCTCTCGAGTAAAGTCCAAAATAGTAAAAAATAAGGTGGCAGCTCCCTTTAAAACCGCAGAATTTGATATTTATTTTAACGAAGGAATTTCCAGAGCAGCTGATATTGTAAATACTGGATTAAAGTTTGATATTGTCAAAAAAGCAGGGTCTTGGTTTCAGTTTAATGAGCACAAGCTTGGCCAGGGAATTGACGGCGCTAAAGAGTTTTTAAAAGCCAACAAAAAAATAGAAGACGAAATTCGCAAAGCCATTTTTGAGAAAGTGAAAGAAATAGCCCAGTAAGTAGTTAATAGTAGATAGTAAGTAGCAAACAAAATAATTCCGTTTTGAGACGATCGTCGTTATTTTGAATCAAAATTTAATTAAAAAAAGACCCGATTTCTCAGGCTCTGCTGTCAAAACCCGATTTTGAGATCCTTAAAAATCGGGTTTTTAACTGTTTACTATAAGCTAACCTTACGGTCTTACAAATGGCAGGAGAGCTAAGAAGCGGGCGCGTTTGACAGCTTGGGCTAGCTTTCTTTGGTGCTTGGCGCAAAGGTTAGTTTTCTTTCTGGCTTTAATTTTTCCAGATAAAGCTAAAAACCTTCTTTGAGTTAAGGTATCTTTGAAGTCTATTTCTTTTTGATTTTTTTGGCAATAATGACAATGCATATTAGAAATTCTTAATTGAATGGTGAGCGATTAGCGAACCGTGAAATTTAGAAGTTCTTATACCCCGTTAAGTGCGAGCGATTAGCGAGCTACTTAACTGGGGTGGCTCCGAACTGGGGTTCTCCTAGAACGGTATTTCCTTGATATCTATTTCTCCATCATCATCTATTAAACCTTCGCTACTAATTGGGCCTGGGTTTTTGGCTTCCTCTTCTTCAATAACAGGTATTTCTGGTTCTGCTTGAATTGTTTGTGTAGGCCCTGTTGGGGATTGAAAACCTGCGTTTCCGTAATTTCCACCTGTGCTTTGGCCTGATGACTTTGGCCCAAATTGCACTCTATCGGCGATTATTTCTGTTTTATAATGTTTCTGACCTTGCTGGTCCTGCCAGTTTCTTGTTTTAATTCTGCCCTCTACTAGCAAGCTTGAGCCCTTTTTAAGATATTGGGCAATAACCTCGGCTTGCTTTCCAAAAGCCACAACATTGTGAAATTCAACTTCTTCTTGTTTCTGGCCATTGGAAACATACACTCTGTTTGTGGCCACTCCCAAAGAAACAACTGCCATACCTGATGGCAAGCTTTTTCTTTCTGGGTCGCGCGTTAAATTTCCAAAAATAAATACTTTATTTAAAAACATGTTAGAAATTGTTAATTGAATGGCGAATTTATGAGCCGTGAAATTTACAAGTTCTTACACCCTGTGAAGTAGAAATTTGGGTACAAATTTCAATTTTGAATTTTTAGCAAAAAATTTAAAATTACTTCACGGGGTTTAAGGCATTCTACTCCTTGGACTTCGCCTTCGGCTCGTCCTCGTCGGGAATGCCTAAAATTTCATCAAGATCTTTTTCAATCTTTTTCAAATCTTCTTCCTTGTGTTCTTTTTCAACTGGCTTGCCCTGAGCTTGTCGAAGGGTTTCTTTTTTCTTTTTTTCCCTCACAACTGGCTCAACTGAAGTTTCTGTTTTTTCTTCAACAATTTTTTGCTCTGCCGGTTTTCTCAATATTGGTTCTTCTCTCTGCTCTTTTTGTTTTTCTGGAGATTTTTTAATAGTTAAAAATCTTAAAACATCTGTCTCTTTTTCCATTTCTTTGGAAATTTCAATAAGGTTTTTTGGATCTGATGTGAAGTCAACGCTCATCAAATAACCGTCTTGCTGTTTTTTGATTATGTAGGCCAGCTTTATCTTTTTGGGCTCTATGGAGCCTAAAATAACGCTGTTTTCCTCCAGCTTTTTTTCTATTTTTTTCGCTAATTCCTGGGCTTGATTTTCATCGATTTGTCCAGATATTAAATAGGCGAGTTCATAAATAATTGCTTTCATGTTAGAAATATTTAATGAATGAGTGGCGATTAGCCACGAGTGAATTTAATAGTTTTTACACCCCGTGGAGTAATTTTAAATTTTAATAAATTTAAAATTAAGATTTGAGGATACGGTTATCAGTGGCACATAAGAGAGAAAAAATAATTAAAAGATTGAGACTAAACACTTTTAAAAAATTCCTCAAATCTTACTCCACAGGGTAAGTTCTCCGTAAATTCAAACTTCGGCTTATCGCCTCGTTTTCATTAACGGATTTAACTTATATTATCAAGTCCTATTGAAAAGTCAACCCCGTTAGAGGCCAGTGTCTTGATTTAACTTTAAGCTATTTGGTATGATATTAGGATAGAATAATAATCACACTTTGGCCTCTAACGGGGTCAACCCGTTTGGCAGTATAATTATCTATCTGTATTTATGAATGACTTAATAGAATCATTTTCAGGGGTTAGGGGTATCTATGGGCAAAGTATTACCGAAAATTTAGCGTATAAATACGCTTTTTGCTTTGCTAAGTTTTTCTATAAAGCAAACGATATTTTAGTAATAGCTGGAGATAGCCGGCCTTCAACTAATAGCCTAAAACAGGCAATGTTGAAAGGATTTTCGGACGCTGGCATCAAAAAAGTTTTTGATTTAGGTTTGGTGCCTGTGCAGGTTGCTGAATATGGGATAATTAAACTTAAGTCTAATGGAGGGGTTTATATTACAGCTAGCCACAACGAGCCAGAATTTAATGGTTGGAAATTTTTAAAAAATGATGGCGCTATTTTATACCCAGACGGAGCTGATAAATTAATAAACTTAGTGCACAGTTCAGAGGAAATAAGAACAAGCGAAAATCAAGAAATTATTTTAGAGATTATTAATAAACACCAAGAAGCGATTGATAATTATATAAGTTATGTTTTAGAAAAGATTGGGCAAGAATCGATAGAAAAAATAAAGCAAAGAAATTTTTATTTATTAGCTGACCCAAACGGAGGTTCAAGCGTTGAAATTTTAGAAATTTTATTTAACAAGCTTGGCGTAAAAGCAGAAATAATAAATAAAGAAACAGGAAAGTTCAATCGGCTTATTGAGCCAAAGGAGGAATCTTTAAGGCCCTTGGCCTTAGAACTTCTTAAGGGTAATTTTGATTTTGCTTGCGGATTTGACTGCGATGCTGATAGGATGGAAATCGTACTTTCTCCAAATTCTGATTTTTCTCAAAAAATGGGCACGCCTAATGTTTCTGGCAATTATGTTTTGGCTTTGGCTTGCGACGCTATTTTACAGGGAACAAGTGGCCAGATTGTGCCAACTAATGATGTTACCTCTTATTTAGTGAGAGATGTTATTAAAAAACATAATGCCTCTGTTTTTGAAGTTGAGGTGGGAGAAATTAATGTGGTTGAGGCAATGGAAAAAAATAACAGCACAATTGGCGGGGAGGGGTCAAATGGGGGGGTAATTATTATGCCCTTGAAGTGCCGAGATGGTTTAATGACGGTTTGCCTGGCGTTAAAGCTAATGGCTAGCCAACAAAAAACACTTTCAGAAATTTTAATTGAGTATCCAGCTTATTTTTCTGATAGGACAAAACTTGCCTGCTCTCCCGAACAGGCTATGATAATTAGAGAAAAAATTGAAAATTATTTTAAAGAAAAGGGCTGGGTTATTAAAAAAACTGGGGATGAAACAGGCGGGTTAAAAGCCCATTTAGACGAAAACTCTTATATTTGGTTTCGCCAGTCAAAAACCGAACCTGGGGTTTTTCGCATTTATTCAGAATGCGACACCAACCAAGAAAAAGCCAAAAATCTTCTTAATGAAGGCATAAAAACATTTAATAAATTTTTAAATTAAAAAAATGAATATCAATCCAACTATTTTTAGAGCATACGATATTAGAGGAATTTACCCCCAAGACCTTAACGAAGAAGTGGCCTATAGAATTGCCCGCTCGTATGCTGAATTTTATCCAATAGCTAAGAAAATTGTGGTTGCTCGAGATACAAGGCTTAGTTCCCCTGCTCTAGCAAAAGCCGTTATTCAGGGGCTTTTGGACGGTGGCAAGGATGTGATTGACATTGGCATTGGCCCTGACCCGCTTTTTTATTTTATTACTTTTAACAAAAATTTTGATGGCGGGATAATGGTTTCTGGCTCTCATAATACCAAAGAATATAATGGCCTAATGATGAGCATTAAAAAATCAGGAAGCGATATGGTGGAAGAAACTATCAATGAAGAATTAGATGCAATAAAAGACTTAGCTATGGGTGAGAGAGAATTTTTAATTCAAAACCCAGTTGGCATTGTTTCTAAATTAGATACAGCCAAAAAATATGAGGACTATGTTTTTAAAATTATTAAATTAAAAAAGCCCTTAAAGGTAATTATTGATTCAAGCAACGGAGCGTGCGGGTTTGTGCCCGAAAATATTTTTAAAAAACTGGGTTGTGATGTTAAAACAATTTACGGAGAGTTTGACGGTAATTTTCCCCATCATTTTCCCGATCCATACAAAGAAGAAAATTTAAAAGATATCAAAGAGGCGGTGATTAAAGAAAAAGCTGATATTGGTTTTTGTTTTGACACTGATGGAGATAGGGTGGCTGTAATTGATAATTTAGGGCGGACTGTTGATGGCGATTTTTGTATGCTAATGCTGGCCAGAGATGTTTTGAAAAAGAAAAAAGGCCCAATTATTCATGACATGAGGATTTCTAAAGCCTTTTTAGATGAAATGGCAAAAGAAGGAATTGAGACCCATTTTTCTATTTGCCACCATAAAGCCGTGGTTGATAATATTATAAAATACAATGCGGTTTTTGGGGGAGAAATAACTTTGCATTTCTTTTTTCCTTTAGACTATTATTTATGCGACGATGCGGTTTTTGCCGCTTTAAAATTAGCTGAGGCGGCTTCCCAATATCCAGATTTAGCTAAATTTGTTGATACCTTGCCTAAATACTATACTAGCTTGGAGATATTTATTGACGTTCCTGATGAGTTAAAATTTGGCATAGTAGACAATCTAATTAAGTATTTAAAAGAAAATAACTATAACTTTGTTGATGTTGACGGCGCTAGAATTAATTTATCCAATGGCTGGGCCTTAATGAGGGCTTCTAATACTTCCCCAATGCTCAAATGCCGTTTTGAAGGTGATACCCCAGAGGATTTAGTGACTATTGAAAAAGAAATGCTAGAAATTTTCAAAAAAGTTGGCATGCCCATAACCGACAAGATTTATCAAGAATTAGGATTGGAATCTTAGAGATTCATTACTGTTCTCACTTTTTGCATTGTTTCTTGGGCGATTTTGCGGGCTCGGTTTGCGCCATCAGTCAATATTTTTTCAATAAATTCAGGGTTTTTATCAAACTCGGCTTTTTTATTTCTAAACGGCTCTAATTTTTTTATTAATAAGTCAGCCAGAGCGGACTTAAAAGAGGCATATCCTTTGCCCTGAAATTCTTTTTCTATATCCTTAATTGGCTTATCAGCAAATAAGCTATAAATGGTCAAAAGATTAGAAATGCCTGGCTTTTCTTTTGGGTTGAATTTTATCTCTTTATCAGAGTCAGTGGTGGCTGAACCAATTTTCTTTCTTATTTGTTCTGGGGTGTCAAAAAGGCCAATGCGGCTTGGCTCAGGGTCGCTTTTAGACATTTTTTTTAATGGCTCTGTTAGGGACATAATCTTGGCTCCTATTTTTAAAACAGAAACTTCAGGGACTTTGAAAGTTTCACCGAATTTAGAATTGAACTTTTTAGCAATTGTTCTGGCTAGTTCAACGTGTTGTTTTTGGTCTTCTCCCACTGGCACTAAATCGGTTTGGTAAAGCAAAATATCCCCTGCCATTAAAACTGGGTAGTTAAAAAGCCCAGCATTTACATTGCCCTGTAATTTTTTGGACTTGTCTTTAAATTGAGTCATTCTTTGCAAGTCGCCAAACGGAGTTATTGTGTTTAAAAGCCAAGCGAGTTCGCTATGTTCTTTTACTTGCGATTGCACAAAAATAACCGACTTTTCGGGGTTAATGCCCGAAGCCAAATAAATACTAGCCACCTCTTTTATTTTTTGTTGTAATGCCTTTACTTCATAAGGCACAGTAATGGCATGCCAATCAACAATACAAAAAATGCAATCTGACTTTTCTTGCAAAGCCACCCATTGCTTGATAACGGCTAAATAATTGCCAATATGGATATTTCCACTTGGTTGAACACCTGAAAAAATTTTTTGCATACACTAATTTATTACAAATGCAGAACGAATGTTATACAAATATTTGTATAACATTCGTATAAGACACCTGTATTTATTCGTGTGCCTAGATTTCTAAAATTACGGGCAAGACCATTGGCCGGCGTTCTGTTTTCATAAACAAGAATTCGCCAATCCTATTTCTTATTTCATCTTTAATATAATTTAATCTTGATACTGCATTGGTGTTTGGCTTTTCCACAATGCCAATAACTCTTTTTCTTGTTTCTCTTAGTAGATCCTGCGACTCTCTTAGATAAATGAATCCTCTGGATATTATATCAGGTGAGCCCTTAACTTTTCCAGTTGTTCTATCTATGGCCACGATAATAACAAACATTCCATCTTGAGATAGGTTTTGGCGGTCTCGCAAAACAACTTCGCCAATATCTCCAATGCCCAATCCATCAACAAAAACATAACCCGTTTCCGCTTTTTTATTTGAGAGCCGGGCCTCTTTATTTCGAAATTCAATAATTGAGCCATTATCTAAAACAAAAATATTTTTTTCTGGAAAGCCCATACTCAAAGCTAATTTGGCAGCTTCTTTTAAAATATAATGATTAGCATAAACAGGCAAAAAATAATCTGGCTGAACTTGTTTTATCATTTCTTTAATGCTGTCGGCGTTGCAGTGCCCGCTTGCGTGCACATCCATTATGTCGCTGTGAACAACATTGTCGCATTTTCTATAAAGGCTATCTTTTAAGCGTTGGATAGTTCTTTCATTGCCTGGAATTACTGAAGAAGAAAAAATAATGGTGTCGTTTTTTCGCACCTTAATAAACTTATGGTCGCCACTAACAATACGCGATAAAACAGCATTCCCTTCTCCTTGAGCGCCTGTGCAAATAATAATCACCTTATCATCTGGATATTTACCAATAGCGTTGGCAGGAATAATTGTCTCGTTGCCAACTTTTATATAGCCAAGCTCTTTGGCAATTTCCACATTCATTTTCATACTGTATCCATCCAAAGCAACTTTTTTGCCAATTTGTTTAGCGTATTCTAGGAGATGGCCAATTCTATTAATTTGAGAGGCAAAAGTGCCAATAATAACCTTGCCCTTGGCCTCGGAAATTAATTTTTCCAAATTAGCGTACATCTCTCTTTCTCCAACCATTGAGGAAGAGGTATTTACAGCCCCCAAGCTTTCCAGCATCAAAATTTTTGGCTTTGGCAAATTGGCCAAGTGGGTATAGGTTAATGGTTGGCCATTTACAGGATTTTTTTCCATTGTCCAATCTCCCGGATGGATAACTGTACCTTGAGGTGTGTTGATAATTACGCCGATGGCGTCGACTACCGAGTGTTCAACATTAAAAAACCCAACCCGGAATTTTCCAAAGTCAAACATATCATTAACTGAGTTTATGCGGATAACATCTAATTTTTTAGCTGAGCCCTTTTCAAAGTCCTCCATTCTTTTCTTTATCATGGCAATTGTTAGGTCTTTGCCAACAACAGGAGGGTAGCCAAGTTTTGGCAAAAGCAGAGGAGCTGCCCCAATGTGGTCAAGGTGGCCATGGCTGAAAATAACAGCCCTGATATTTTTTTCTTTGCCTTTTAAATAGCTGATGCTGGGAATAATGTAATCAATACCAGGCATATCTTCTTCTGGAAATTGGATGCCCATATCTAAAATAACTATGTCTTTTTCATATTCAAACACAGTCATATTGCGTCCAACCTCTTCCATACCACCCAAAGGGATAATTCTTAAAGTTGGCCCGCGATTAATTTTCGGCTTTTGGGCTTGCCCTGAATTTATCGAAGGGTTTTCTACTTGTGTGTTTTGCGCATTTTGTTCTGTTTTTTCTTCTATTGACATATTTTTTTATTTTGTTATAATGTAGTTGCTATAGTAAATACTTGGGCAGGATGCCGCACCAACGTAACCATTCGTTGCTTAAGTATCCGAAAAATACCCAAGCGGACAAGAGCCCCCTTAACAGGGGTTTTTGTTTTACTTTAATCTAAAAAGATACGGTATAAGCTGGTTTCCTCGCACCGTAAAATCGGGGTTTTCTTTGCCTTTGTGGACTTTATACGCTAAAAGATGAGCATTTGATTTTTTGCCAATTTGTTTAAAAACTATATTATCTTTTGGAAAATTTTTGTGGTTTTTGCGAATTATTTGCAATAAGTAATGCTTAATTTCTGCTTCGTGTCCCTTGTACTCTTGGTCAATTATTATTTGGTCTATTTGTTTTAATTTGTCTCTAATCAAAATAAAAATTAGGCAGGCAAAAGTTTTATAGATAAAAATACGGCCTCTATTAAAAATCCTGCAATATTCTTGGATTTCCCTTTTGTCTTTCGCCGCAACTAAAACCGCCCCTCTTTCTCCATTAGAAAAAGCGACTACGGTTGGTTGGTTTGTTGATTCAATTTTTCCAGATTGGTCAATATAAATTTTCATTTTTATTTTGTATTTGTGCCGCGGGTGGGAGTCGAACCCACACGGAGTTTCCCCCACAGCGTTCTGAACACTGCGTGTATAGCCAATTTCACCACCGCGGCAAGAGGTTTTTACAGTTGTTTTTTGAATTTTTCTACGATTGCGACGGGTACGGGGTCTTGGCCATAAGATAGGGCCAAATAATAACTTGCCCAATCGCCAAGTAAAAGGGCGTTAAAGATTTTCTCTATTTTTGTTGCGCCTTGCATTTCTATTATTTCAACCTCCCCCCCAGATTCTTTTATTAAATTTGCCGTTATCTCCATTCTTTTGATTATTCTTGGGTCATCTTGGTTATCTCTTAAAATAATAAAATAATATTTGCAATTTGCAATTTGAGATTTAATATTTGTAAGCCCCACCATTTCGTTATGGTTTAACTCTGGGAAGAAATTCCAAAAAGCCATTATTTTAGAATTTTCGTTAAATTTTATTTTCCAGATTAAAGAAACCGACTTGTATTGATTAGAGCTATAAACCACAGGCACTTTATTAAGCAATTTTTCTCCCAGAGTCTTCCCCCGAGCTTCAAGATTTTCGGGTTTTAAATTATCTGCTATTTCTAAAATTTCTTGGCTTAAATTATCAGTTATTTTGCAATTGTCCAAAATTTTTATTACTGATGAAGCCAAATACCCAGTGCCAAATCTTGGCTGTAAACAATCATTTGGCACAATTACCACTGGTAAATTGTTTTGCTTGGCTAATTCTTCTAGTTTTCCGCCGGTTGATAAAGCGATAACTGGATACCCCTTACTCACAGCTTCTTCATAAGCAGATAGCGTTTCTTCGGTGTTGCCAGAAAATGAAATACAAATAATTAAGCTTTTTTCGCTGGCAATTTTCGGTAAGCCGTAATCGCGATGAACAAGAACAGGAATTGAAACATCAGCTATATCTAAAAGCAAAGTGCCTGGCAAAGCCGACCCGCCAACCCCGCAGATAATAATATTATCAAAAGGCCCAGCTAATTTTATATCCTCTGCAGCCTTTGCGCCAATTGCGAACTGCTGGGGAAAGTTTAATATTATTTGTTTCATATTATTGCCAAGTTCTTTTAGTTTTTAAATACCAAGTTTCAACATTGGAAAATCTTTTAGATGGCTCGGTTATTTTTGTTACATTAAAACTTTTTATTTTTTCAGAAAGAGCGAAGATATAATCAGGCCTGACCAAAAAGATAGCAGGCATATCTTGAATTAAAATATCTTGAAATTGTTCTAGGCTTGTTTGCCGAATCTCTGCTGTTTGAGCTTCCCTGGCCTTTTCCAGCAAAGTATCAGCATTCTTTGAAGTATAGTTAGCAATATTTAGACCGGGGTAATCTTTTTGGCTTGAGTGCCAAAAAGGAAACGGGTCGGGAATTGCCCCTAATGCCTCGCCAAACAACAGTATGCTAAAGCTGTTTTTGGGTAAAACAGTGTTTTGCAAATCAGCCAAAGAAACTGTTTCAATGGTTGTTTCAAAACCAGCCATATCCCATTGTTGTTTTAGCTCTTTGGCAATTTCTGGTAATGGAAAATTATTACTGGTTGTTAGGGTGATGGCGATTTTTGACTTTACCACTTCTTTTTTAAAACATAATTCGTTCAGTTTTTCTCTAGTGGCTGCTTTCACATCTCCTGTGCCTTTTGTAATACCAGATGGCGCTAAAATTTCTTGGCTATACTTTTCTTGAAATTTTATAACAGCTGCCTTGGTTTTTTCTCCAAAATTTCCATTTATTTCGCCATTAGGATAAATATCGCTTCCCCCAGCTGGCGGATTTGCCAAACAGGTTTGTAGCATTTCAACTTCTTTGCCGTTGCTTCCAAGTTTTAAGTTTTGAGTAAACTGTCCTATTTTTGGCGTATTATTGAGCGAATCTTGGATTATTTGCTGGGCCTTTGCCAAGTCAAACTGATAGTCGGTTTCGGGCCCCTTGAAATCAAAAAATTTTGGCAAAATGGGCGAATTTACTGCTTGGGCTTTTTGGGAAAAAACATTTTTAATGATTGCCTCTTTATTGGTTGCGTATGCCAGCGCCTCTTTTAGGTTGTTGTCTTTAAACATTCCCTCGTTTTTAGCGTTGAAAAAAATAGCAAAGTACCGGGGAACAGCCAATCCATAAACCTTCATTGATTTTAATTCGTTTTTGTATTGAGAGAGGTCGTTAACAACAAACCCATCAACACCATTGAGCAGAAGGGCTTTTTTTAAATCCTTTTCGTCGCTAAAAAAGGCGAAAGAAAACTCTTTTAAAAATGGCTTTTTGCCGTAATAATCTTTATTTCTTTCAAGAATTATTTTTTTAATAAAGCCATTTTGCTCGTGAGTTATTTTTTTAATTTTAAATGGGCCAGAGCCAATTAAGTACTCTTCGGACACCAAGCTTAACGGCAGATTTTGCGGGGAAACATTTTCAAAAATATGCTTTGGCAAAATTTTAACTGTTAAGGTTTCTGAAAATCCAGCATATTGCTTAGGCAATTTAAAGGAAACAGTTTTGCTTGAGATTTTTTCTATTAAAATTCCAGCCCATTTAACCCTTAATGGGCTTTGATATTCAGGGTTTTGAATTAAGTTGATAGTAAAAATAACATCATCTGCGGTTAATGGTTTCCCATCATGCCACAATAAACCGTCTCTTAAGGTTATTTCATAAGTTTTACCTTGATCTTTGATAGAATAATCTTGGATTAAATCTTTTATAATTTGCCCGTTTTCATCATATTTCATTAAGCCAGAAAATATAATTTCAACAATATCTCTGTCCGCGTCCTGCGTGGAGAGGTAAAGGGGGTTAATAATTCTTGGTTGCCCAACCATGCCTTCTATGTAAGAGCCACCTACAGACGGAGAAGTTTCTGTATTTTTAATATAGAAATTTAACGACAAAAATATGCCAGAAGATAAAAAGAAAAAAACAAAAATAAAGAAAATTGTTTTTTCTTTTTTGTTTAAAACAGAAAAAAACCTTTTCCACTGTCTTTTTGAAGGGAGTTTTGTTGGCTTTTGGAAAAGCCGCTCAAATAAGTTATTCATTTGGCCTTAAGATTTGTTTACTAAACTTAAAATAGAAACAACTATAAACAAAATGCTCAAAATGATAGTAGCGATAAAGATTTTCTTTTCTGCCCCTCTTCTCTTTGAGTAAAACCCCCCTCCGCTTCCTCCGAAAGCGCTTCCCAGCGCAGTGCCTCTTTGCTGAAGTAATATGCAAACAACTAAGAGACAAGGCACAACAATTTGTAAAATTAGTAAAATAGATACCATATGTTAGAAATCGTTAATGAGCGAGTGGCGATTAGCCCGAGTGAATTTACGAGTTCTTACACCCTGTGGAGTAGAAATTTGCTCTGCAAATTTCTGTTTCAAATTTTTAGCAAAAAATTTGAAACTACTCCACGGGGTAAGTCCTCCGTAAATTCAAACTTCGGCTTATCGCCTCGTTTTCATTAACGGACTACTTATTTTTTCTTCTTAATAATAAAAGAAATTATTATATCTGCCCCCCAGACAATCAAACTTGTAAGCAATAAAGCCACAAAGCCTTTAATGTGAACAGATGGAAATAGAATATCCACAATTTCCACTATAGCGATATTTATTAAAATGCCAAAAAGGCCTAGTGTTATGATTCGCAAGGGCAGGGTTATTAAATCAAGGATTGGCTTAATAAAAACATGCAACAACCCTAAAATCAAACCAGCTAAAGCTAAAGACTTCCAGAATGCAGATCCTGTGCCATCAATGTAAACATTTGGCACAAGTAAAGTTGCCAAATAAAGCCCTAATATTGAAGCAATTATGCCAGCCAACAGGCCTTTTCCAAACATATATATAATATACCCATTTTTAACTTGAAAGTCAATTGAAAAAAGATTTTTTTCGGAGGGTTTTGTGGTAGGTTATGGCGAAGCGGTGGGCTTCGTCACGGATTTGTAAAATTAAATTAGAAACTTCTTGTGGCAGATCTTTTAACAAAACTGGTTTATCTTTGCCTTCTATAAATAATTCATTATTTCTCTTCGCCAAACTTATTATTTTAGTATTTTTTAATTTTTCATTTTCAGTTTTTAATTTGAGGGCAATATTGAGTTGCCCGATCCCCCCATCAATTAGCATAACCTGTGGCAAAGCCCACTCCTTGTGCTTTAGTCGCCTGCTTATAACTTCTTTAAGCATTGCCGTATCGTTAGGTTTTCCAGTAATTTTTATCTTAAATTTTCTATATTCGTTTTTATTTGGTTTGCCATTTTCAAAAACCACCATACTGCCAGTGGCTTCTTGGCCTTGGATATTGGAAACATCATAACCCTCTATCCGTTTTATTTTTGTTTTTATGCCAAGAGTTTCTCTGCTTAAAACATGGCCGTGGGAAAAAACATTTTCTAAAGCAAATATTTGGTTTTTTATCTCATTAGCTTTTTCAAAATTTTGTTTTTGACTAGCTAATCGCATTTCTTTTTGTAGGTTTTTTACAACCGAGTTTTTTTGGCCCTGTAGAATCTCCACTAAATTTTTTATATTTTTAGCATAAGATTTTTTTGTAGCCATCCGTGCCGATCGGCACGGATGACTACACTTTTTTTCATAGTCCAAACAGGGGGCGGGGCACAACTTCAAGTCTTTATAGAGGCAAGCTTTTTTTGGTATTTTATTACATGTTCTAAAGGGAAAGATTCGTCTTAAAATTCGCAAAGTTTGTCTCAAAGCCCTACCATCCACAAATGGCCCAATAATGTTTAGTTTGTCATTCTGAGGCAAAGCCGAAGAATCCCGTCCGAGATCCTTCGCTTCGCTCAGGATGACCACATCTTTTTTTTGGTGGCCAACGAATACTCTTGGAAAATTTTCGTTTGTTATGAAGACATAACTATGGCTTTTGTTGTCTCGCCAGATTGTATTGTATTTTGGCTGGTATTTTTTAATTAAAGTTGCCTCCAAAATTAAGGCCTCAATTTCAGAGCCAGTGGCCATAAAGCCAATTTTTTCGGTTTGAGGTAGGAAAACATTGTCTTTAAAAGTGGGTTGCTGAATATGATTTTTAACCCTATTTTTTATATCAATCGCCTTGCCAATATATAAAAAATTTTTGTTTTGTTTAAAACAATAAATTCCCGTTGCATTTGGCAACCTCTCAATATCTTTTATATTTAAATACTTGAATTTTTCTATATTTAATGGCATATATTTGTTTTCAGCTTCTCTACTGCTTCACCTAACATTTGGCAGTATAGATTTAAGCCAATGCGGTTGACAGATCCAGATTGCTCTTTGCCTAAAATATTGCCAGCTCCCCGAATTTCCATATCTTGGGTAGCTATTTTATAACCGCTCCCTAGCTCTTCTGCTTGTTTTAAGGCAGTTAGTCTTTGTTTAGCCAAACCCTTAAGCTGGCCTTTGGGGTATAGAAAATAAGCAAAACTTTGTTGGGTGCCTCGGCCAATCCTGCCTCGCAATTGATAGGCCTGCGAAAGCCCAAGCCGTGTGGCGTTGTCCACAATTAAAGTATTGGCATTGGTAATATCAATGCCATTTTCTATTATAGTAGTAGTTAAAAGTAGGTTAGTTTTTCCTATTTGAAAATCGCTTAATGTTTTAATGATTTCTTGCTCTTTTAATTTGCTATGCAAAATTCCAATCTTGGCTTGTGTGCCCAAATCTTCTAATAGTTGCTTGAAAAATGGCAAAGTGCCAATTCTGTTGTGTAAAAAGTAGATCTGGCCATTTCTTGCCAATTCTGCCTCAATTGCTTTTTTAATAACCTCTTTTTTAAAAGGTAAAACATAAGTTTTAATTGCTTTGCGTCCCTGGGGTGGTGTTTGTATAAAGCTCATCTCTTTTAGGGATGATAAAGCCAAATACATAGTGCGGGGGATTGGTGTGGCTGAAAGCGACAGAACATCTATATGCGGATACTTTGTGCGTAATATTTCTTTTTGTTTGACGCCAAATTTCTGTTCGTCATCAATTATTAAAAGCCCTAAATTTTTAAATTCAATACTTTTTGCTAATAAACTATGTGTGCCAACAACAATATCTATTTCCCCTGATTTTAATTTTTCTTTTATGGTTTGTTTTTCTCTTGCTGTTTGCAATCGAGAAAGCAAGGCAATATTTACTGGCAAATTGGCAAAGCGTTTTTTAAATGTTTGATAGTGCTGGCTGGCTAAAATTGTGGTGGGGCAGATTAAAGCAGTTTGTTTGCCATTTTCAGCTGAGAGCCCAGCCACGCGCAAGGCAATTTCGGTTTTGCCAAAGCCAACATCCCCGCAAACAATGCGATCCATTGGCTTTAAAAGTTTTAAATTTTCTTTTATATCTCTTAAGGTTTCTTCTTGGTCTGGGGTTAGTTTATATGGAAATCCAGAGCTAAGAGTTTCAAATATTTCCTCTCTTAAATAAGCAGGCCTTTGGCAAATTTCTTTTTGAGCAAACATTTCCAAAAGATCTTTGGCTAATTTTTCCGTGTCTTCTTTTATTTTCTTTTTGGTTTTCTGCCATAAAATTCCTCCAAGCCGTGAAAGTTTTGGCTCGGTAAAGCCAATATATCGGTTGAGCTTTCTTTCCAAGCCAACTGGCACATATAACTTATCTCCAACTGCATATTCTAAAACATAGTATTCTTTAGGTTTTATGTTTTGGTCATTTGGGTTTTGTTCGGTATTCTGGTTTATGGTTTCGGATTTTCCCGTATAACGGGCTACTCCGTGGTCTAAATGAACCAAATAATCGCCGGATTTTAGGCCTTTTAAATCGCTGAATATTTTTTGGGATTTTAATTTCTTTTTTAAAAGTTCTTTACTGATTTTCTCGTTTTCAACCTCAATATTTAATCTTTCAATTGATTCAATTCTATTGCCTAAGAAGTCCAACCTAACAGCGAATTGAGAGTTGATAGAAAAAATTTCTATAATTCCGCCAATTTGAGAAAATTCTCCGGGCTGTGTTGTTTTAAAAACTTTTTCATAGCCAAGCTCGTCTATTTTTTTTAAAACTTCAGAAATAGATATTTTTTGGTCTTTTTCTAAAAATAAAATGTTGTCTTGCCAAAAGGCCTGGGTTTTGGCAGATTGCAAAATTGTCTTAATATTTTCCTGAAACCAAAAAAACTCCTTTTCTAAAAAGTAGGGGGTGATGCTAACAATCAAAACATTAGATAGCCGGTTTTCCATTTTGTTTAATCCAAAACTGCCAATACTTTCCTTATTACAACAGGAAGCTCTTTTTCTTCATTTTTGGTGAATTTTTTTAGGACGAAGTCTTCGGCTTTTGGGCTGGTGGGTGGCAGGCCATCAACAACAGGGCGGATGCCAATTTTAATGCGTTTGAAATTTTTTGTGCCAAGAGATTCTATTATTGAGCCAACGCCATGATGCCCGCCAGAGCCAGAGTTTTCCGCTATTTTTACTTCGCCAAAAGGCAAGTCAAAGTCGTCGTGGATAACAATTAAAGAGTCTTCGGTAAAGCCATTTTCCTTTAAAAGAAACTTTACTGCATGCCCAGAATTATTCATAAACGTTTGGGGCTTGGCTAAAAAAACTACTTGCCCGTTAATTTCGCCCTTGGTAATTTCAACTTTAGCCTTTTTATTCAACTTAAATTTAGGGAGATTATTCTCTTTTTGTAGCGCATCCAAAACCCTAAAGCCAATGTTGTGGCGGGTTTTTTTAAATTTTAATCCCGGATTTCCTAATCCGACTATTAATAACATAATTTTAAATTATATCATTAACTTGCTTGCTTTTAAATAGTTTGCTAAAATAACAACAATAGTTTGCTAAAAAGCAAAAAATATGAGTATAAAATCTGGATTTAAGTTTATTTGGGAGGTTTTGCAAGTAGTTATTGTGGCTTTGGCAATTGTTATGCCAATTCGCTTTTTTGTTTTCCAGCCATTTATTGTTAAGGGAGCCTCAATGGAACCCAGCTTTCATGGGGGAGATTACTTAATAGTTGATGAAATTAGCTATAGGTTTAAAATTCCTGCAAGAGGCGAAGTTTTAGTTTTTAAATACCCGCTTGACAAATCCCAGAGATTTATTAAAAGAATTATTGGCTTGCCAGGAGAAAGAGTGGATATTGAGGGGGGCAGGGTTACCATTACGACAGCTATAGGAGATAAAAAATTACTTAATGAAGTTTATATCACCACGCCTTTTTCGGAAATGGTATTGGAAAACAACACATTAACGTTGGGACAGAACGAATATTACGTTATGGGAGACAACAGAACTCATTCTTTTGACTCACGAAGTTGGGGGGTTTTAAAAAAAGAAGATATTGTGGGCAGGGTCGTTTTTAGGGCATGGCCTCCGCTGGACGTAACTCTTTTCCCAGCCCCGCAATATTTAACCAGCCCTTAGCGAGTCAGAGCCAGTACCCAGTAGGTCATTCTACTGAATGAGGCGATGGCTGAGATTAGAGCTGGTTAACCCCGTGAAGTAAATTTGTACTCAAATTTTACTTCACTGGGGCGTGGATAGAAATACAAACAAACTCCAGTTAAGTAGCTCGCTAATCGCCCGCCTGCAACGCTGTAGCACTGCGGGCAGGCTCGCACTTAACGGGGTGTAAGTGTCCTCGTAAATTCACTCGTGGCTAATCGCCACTCATTCATTAACGATTACTAACATGGCAAAAAATAATTATCAAACACCAACTGGCATGCATGATTTGTTCCAAAAAGACTTGGAGCAATTTGCTAAAATAGAGCAATTAGCTAAAAAAATAGCGGATTTTTATGGTTTTGAAAAAATAGAAACCCCTATTTTAGAATTTTCAGAAATTTTTGAAAAAGGCACAGGGCTCTCTACTGATATTGTTGAAAAAGAAATGTATTCATTAAAAACAAAGGGCGGGGACTTTTTAACCTTAAGGCCGGAAATAACCCCAGGTATTGTTAGATCTTACAACCAAGGCGGTATGCAAAATTTGCCAAAGCCGGTTCGGCTTTGGTATTTGGGGCCTTGTTTTAGGCACGAACGGCCACAAGCCGGCCGATACAGGCAATTCAACCAGCTTGGGTTTGAAAGTTTAGGGGTGGGGCATTCAATTATTGATGCCATTACGATTCAAATATTTTATAGCTTATTGAAATCGCTTGGGTTTAAGAAATTGGCGGTTGAAGTTAATTGTATCGGAGATTCTCAATGCCGAGGAGCTTTTAGAAAGGCTTTAACAAATTACTTGCGGGCAAAGTCATCGTCTTTATGCGCTGATTGTCGGGTTCGTTTAAAGAAAAACCCTTTGAGAGTTTTAGATTGCAAAGAAGAAAAATGTTTTATGGTTAAAAAGAACGCTCCTCAATGCTTGGATTATTTATGCAAGGACTGCAGCAATCATTTTAAAGGGTTGCTAGAATTTTTAGAAGAGCTTGAAATTCCCTATACCATAAATCCATATTTAGTAAGAGGTTTGGATTACTACACAAAAACTGTTTTTGAAATTATTGAAGACACAGAAGAGGGAAAAGCGCAGGGTTCTTTGGCAGGCGGAGGCAGATATGATGGGTTGGTAAAGCTTTTGGGCGGGAAAGACACACCAGCTTGCGGAGGGGCAATGGGGGTTGAGCGGGTTGTTAATTTAATAAAAGCCAGAACAAAAAGCCAAGTAATTGATGAGCCAAGTTGCGATGTTTATTTAATTCAGGTAGGAGAATTGGCAAAGAAAAAGGCCTTAAAACTTTTTGAACAATTAAGACAGGCAAATATTAAAACTGGAGAGGGCTTGCACAAAGACTCTTTATCTGCCCAATTGGGTTCGGCTGATAAAATGAAGGCAAAGTTTAGTTTGATTATTGGCCAGAAAGAAGCGCTGGACAACCAAGTGATTGTTAAAGAAATGAAAACAGGTAGGCAGAAAAATGTGGATATAGATAAAGTGATTAAGGAGCTGAAGGGTAAGATTTAAGATTCAAGATTTATGAATAATGCAAATTGTATTTTCTGTAAAATAGTAAATAAAGAACTGCCAGCGGATATTGTTTATGATGACGACAAGGTTTTAGCGTTTAAAGACACTCACCCAAAAGCTGCCCTTCATATCTTAATAATTCCCAAAACTCATATTAAGTCAATAAACTCAGAAAACTCGGAAAATATTGTCAAGGACTTGATTTTAATAGTCAAAGATATTATAAAGAGAGATAGCATTAGTGGATGCAAGCTATTATTTAATGTCGGCCGTGAGGCTGGGCAAACAGTAGACCACTTGCACATGCATTTATTAAATGACACTCCGCGAATTCACTGATAGGTGAATGAGCGGTTAGTGGAATTTAACCCCGTGAAGTAATTTTAAATTTTTAGTAAAAAATTTAAAATAGAAATTTGTAGAGCAAATTTCTACTTCACAGGGTATAAGAACTTCTAAATTTCACAACTCACTAATCGTTCGTCGTTCAATTAAGAATTTCTAATATGCCAATTATAGCTCAAAAACAAGGAAAAGAAACAACTCAAAGTTTAGTAAGGCGTTTCACTCAAAAGCTTAGAAAAAGCGGGACTTTGCTTGAGGTAAGAAAAAGACAATTTCAGAAAAAGACTAAATCCAAGCCATTATTGAAACGCTCGGCCTTGAGACGGCTTGAGAAAAGGATAGAGTTTGCTAAACAAAGAAAACTAACCGGAGCCCCCGCCAAGACATTTGGTAGATATACTAAATCTAAATAAAAATATAAATTTTAATTATATGGCTAAAATCACAACTAAAATTGATTTTGCTAAATATAAAGGAAAAGAAGTTGCTATCGTAAAAGGCAAGGTTGTTGCTTCGGGCAGTTCCTCAAAGGTTGCTTTTGAAATAGCCAGAAAGTTTTTTCCTAAAATTTCTAATAAAGATATTATTTTATTATCTGTTCCCAACGAAAGGGCGACTGTTTATATTATTCAAAAGAATAAAATTTTTGAAAAACAAGTTTATAAGAAGTGACTTAGCTTGACAAAAGAGTTGGGGGGGTAGTATTAAAATAAAGTTAAAAGTAAAAATGAAAAAGTAAAAACTTATGAGTAACAAAATAATCTTATCGTTGTTGTTAGTGTGCGCTTTAGCAATACCTGTTTTTGCTAAAGCCGTGAGTGTTGACGATCTTCGAGCGCTTATTGCGCAGTTGCAGGCCCAAATCCAAGCGTTGCAAGTTCAATTGCAGCAAACTCAAGGTCAACAGCCAGTTCAGTGGTGCCATACTTTTAATACTAATTTAGGAATTGGATCTAGCGGAGCAGAGTTTGATGCATTGCAAACAGCCTTAATGAAAGATGGAGCAAGCGGCGCGGATCTGTCTTACGATAGCGCGGCGGGTATGGGGCAATCTTCGAAATTCGGAGAATATACTGCTTCAGCGGTTGTTGGGTTTCAACAAAAATACGCTAGTGAAATTTTAACACCTCTTGGATTGAAACATGGCACGGGTTATTTAGGCAAATCAACCAGAGCGAAATTAAATAAATTGTATGGTTGTGGCAACCTAAATGTTTGCACAATGGATGTCAAACAATGCCCCGACGGCTCTTATGTTAGCCGAAAAGGCCCTAATTGCGAATTTGCTCAATGCCCGACTATTAATAAATCAATCACCGTGCTTTCACCCAATGGCGGGGAGGTTTTAACAGAAAACAGTAAAGTAGTTGATTCTTTGAGTTCTGTTGACTCGCAAAAACAAATTTTTGAGATTAAATGGACCGGAGCACCCGATTCTTTTCAAGATGTTTATGGCAGTGTAAGTCCGGCTCGCGTTGCGGCTTATTTAGAGCAAAATGTCAGCGGGCAATATAATACAATCGGCCGAATTATTCCCCAAGCATACGGTTCTATTATGTGGATAGTAGGTATAGTCTCAGATACAAATTGTTTATGGAATAATGACAATGCCTCCAAATATCCCAATCACTGTTTTTATTCGCAGAGATTAGTCAGTCCTGGTACATACAATATCAAAATAGTTGACACACAAACAAATGCCTTTGGCAGAAGCAATTCTTTCAGTATTGTTTCCCAAACACAAAACACTTGCACTGATACTGACGGTGGAAAATCTTATTACACCAAGGGTACAACAAATGATGGCATTACCATCGGAGATGATGTCTGCGATTTTACCATCCTAAAAGAGCGCTACTGCGATGCTCAATCAAAATTTGCCACTGAATCTTATATTTGCCCAAATGGTTGCATTGATGGAGCTTGCAAACCAATAGCCACAACCCCAGTTATTAGTTGTGAAGCATTGAAAATTTCAGGAGCCGAATATTTTAATGTTTGTCGCAAGAATAATTACGCTCAAGTATGTTTTAACAAAAACACTGGCGTTTATCAGGGATGCACTACTGGTGGCGGAGTTGGTTGCACAAGTTCCAACAGCAACGCCAATAGCAATATTGCCTGCGATGTAGCAGAATCCACTCAAAAATCTATTTCTATAACTTCGCCGACCGGCGGAGAGACGCTAAAGCAAGGAGATACTTTTACGATAAGATGGAAATCAAGTGGCTTACCCTCTGACGCAAAGGTTTATTTAGCTTTAACGAGGTCTGATGGGGCAAATTCTGGCTCAAATATAGCAACCAATATTCCTGCTTCGCAAGGCTTTTACTCTTGGAAAATTCCTGTAATTTCTAGCCAAAATTGGGCAATGGGTTATGGAAAGACCAACAATGTTTTCACTAGGATATTAATGGCTGGCCCATATCAATACAGGATATTTATTGGCACGGATTGGCTTGGTAAAGATGTTTCTAAAAATCAATTAGATGATGTTTGGAGCAATAGCAACTATTTTAGCATTGTTGAACAGCTGTCAACTTCTTGCACTGATTCAGATAGTGGTTCCAATATTTATGAGAAGGGTAATACATATGGTAATTTAGCTTATTTTGGTGATGGTTATCAGGGAAAATTTGGAGAGATGCATGATTTTTGTGTCCAAAAAGGATCTAACGGATCTTATCCATGGCAAAACGAGGTTAACTCTACTAATATTTATAACAGACATGAGGTTGGAAGTTGCACAAGTAATTGTGCTGTGTATGAGCTATACTGTACTTCTAATGGATATATTACTTCGCAGGTGGCAAATTGCCCAAATGGCTGCAGTAATGGCGCTTGCGTTGCGCAGCCAGTTCAAAATTCTATTGATTTATATCCTGGCGCTATTAAGATTGACCAGAATGGATTTACTGTGGAGGTTTGGAATGTTGGCACGAAAACTCCGAGCTCGGTTTCTGTTCAAGCTGAAATGGCTGGAGTTAAAACTAGTAACTACGGCTATATGTCAAGCGATCAAATGCCCAAGCCGGGCGGTTATGGCATAGTTAGATACGAGTATTCAACATTTAATAACCCAACTCCAGGCGCCACTTATTCTTTAGTGTTTAGGGTTGACCCTACGAATGAAATCAGCGAAATAAATGAGAATGACAATGTGAAGACATACAATGTTGTTGTGCCAGTCCAGAAATCAATTTCTGTGGTTTCTCCTAATGGCGGGGAAACCTTTAAAGAAGGCGATTCTCTGATAATTAAATGGAGTAGCGCAAATATAGCAAATGTCCAAGCTTTTATTCGTAATGTAAGTGATAATTCAAGTCAATGGATTCTTTTAAACACTATATCTGACATTAGCGCTTCTTCAAAAACTTTTTCTTGGCTTATTCCTGTTGGATATGGAACCAATGCAGGGAGTCACTATAAAATAAAAGTTAGTGAATCTGGGGGTAGTGTTTATGATGAAAGCGACAGTTATTTTAGTATTGTCGCACCAACAACACCTGTAGCCTGCAGCGATACAGACGGTGGATATAATCTTTATGAGGCGGGTACTGTAAAAGGAAATACAGATACGAGTATTTATTATAGGGGATCGTTTTTGGGTTCTGGCTACCGCGAAGTAATAGATTATTGTTACCAAGGAGACCCCGGCAACGCAGTAACAGAAGGGGATCATTTAAAAGAATACTCTTGCTTAAATGGAAAGTTGACATTTGGCGATAGATATTGCGCATGCTCGTCTGGAAAGTGCGTTCAACCACAATCAGTAAACGCTTGCGTTGATACAGATGGAGACAACGCATACTTAAAAGGCAAAACAACTGGAATATATCAAGGAGACAGCAGCAGTTTTATCTCGGAAGGAATAGATTATTGCAGCAATAATCAAGTGCTTGAAAATTATTGTGTTTCTGGAACAATCTATAGCGCAAAATGGGTTTCTTGCCCAAATGGTTGCCTTGATGGAGCCTGTAAAAAATAAATAGTCAGAAAAAACACAAAACCCTGTCGCCTTCCGCCAGTTGGCGGAGCGACGGGTTTTGTTTTATATCTTGATTGTGGATAAGGTGGCTTGACAGGGTTTATTGTCGGGAATATACTTAAATATATGGAGCGTCGCTCCACATATTTAAGTAAATATAAGCATCAAAAATCCTATGATTAAACGATACTATGATTTAGTAAAATTGGTAAAGTCAGGAAAGGTCTTGATTATTTATGGACCACGAAGGTCTGGGAAAACAACTTTATTGGATAATTTTTTATCTCAAACTAATCTAAAATACAAGCTTGATTCTGGCGACAATATTCAAACGCAGCAGATTTTAGGTTCTCAAGATTTTTCGCAAATTAAAGAATATGCCAGCGGTTATCAGGTAATTGCCATTGATGAGGCCCAGCAAATTCCCAACATTGGCATGGGCCTAAAAATTTTAGTTGACCAAATACCGGGTTTAAAAATTATAGCTACTGGCTCCTCTTCTTTTGATTTGGCCCAGAAGGTGGGCGAGCCACTCACAGGCAGAGAAAGAACTATAACCTTATTTCCTTTTTCTCAAACAGAGCTTTTAGCACAATATAATAAATATGAGCTCAAGCAAAAACTTGAGGATTTTTTGATTTTTGGCTCTTATCCTGAAATAATTACTGCCAAAAGTCAAAAAGAAAAAGCTATTTTATTAAACGCTTTAGCCAACTCTTATTTACTAAAAGATGTTTTTAGCCTGGAAAAGATAAAGGGTTCAAAACAATTACTTGATTTATTAAAATTAGTGGCTTTTCAAATTGGCAATGAGGTTTCATTAAGTGAATTGGCAACTCAAGTGCACTTGGATGTTAAAACAGTTGGTAGATATTTGGATATTTTAGAAAAGGCCTTTGTTTTGAAAAAAGTAGGTGGGTTTAGCCGTAATTTGCGAAAAGAAATATCGGGTAAGGCCAAGTATTATTTCTATGATAATGGAATTCGTAATGCAGTTATTGTTCAATTTAATAAATTGAACAGCCGAGATGATGTTGGCGCTTTGTTTGAAAATTTTGTTGTTATGGAAAGATTAAAAAATAATAGCTATAAAGCAAAGCCGGGCGAGGTTTATTTTTGGCGGACTTATGACGGTCAGGAAATTGACTTGGTTGAAGAAAGAAATGGCAAGATTCTTGGTTTTGAAATTAAGTGGTCGCCTGTGGCAAAAACAAAAATACCAAAGGATTGGCTTAGTAAATACAAAAATGCTCAGTATAAAGTTATTAATCAAGAAAATTACTTAGATTTTGTTGGCGTAAAATAGGGAATGTAATCGCTAAATTACATTTAAACTCTAACGGGGTTTGCTAAAAAATAAGGGTTTGGTAAAATAGCACAATGATAGAGATTTCTAATTTGACCAGGCAGAAAATTAGCGATGATTTGGTTATTAAAGTTGTGGAAAAAGTTTTAGCTGGGGAGAGGGCAGGGGGGTGGGACATCTCCATTGTTTTTGTTGGATGTGCTAAAATAAGAGAACTAAATAAAAAATTTAGGAACATTGATAATCCTACAGATGTTTTGAGTTTTGCGAATCTTGAAACAAAAGGTTCTAAGAATAAGATTGGCGAGATATTTGTTTGCCCGAAAATGATTGCAAAAAATGATATGCCTTGGGCTATAGCCCACTCTGTTTTGCACCTATTGGGCTACACCCACGAAGGCTCAAAAAAAGACATGGAAAAAATGCGTCAAAAAGAACTGGTTTATTCGTAGTATTCGTGTGTTTTCATTATTTGTATAAAATTTGTAGATCTATGAAATCATCAATTTTAATGGCATTAGACATTGGCTCTGGAACCATAAAGGGAGTTATTGGAGAAAAAAATTTAGACACAGGCATTATAGAAATTTTAGCCTTGGCTGAAAAACCTTGTTTGGGAATTAGAAACGGCGAAGTTGTCAATCCAGAACAAGTTTCTTTGGGTATAATGCAGGTAAAAGAAGAGCTTTATAAATCCTCGGGAATGAAAATAAAGGATGTTGTTGTTAATATTGGGGGTACGCATTTATTTTCTGTTAATTCGCAAGGCCTTATCTCTGTGGCCAGAGCCGACCAGACGATTTCGAAAGAAGATGTTTTAAGAGTTAAAAAAGAAGCAGAAGCTGTAAGCTTGCCATCAAACAAAGAAGTTATAAGTATTTTCCCAAAAGAATTTATAGTTGACGGAGAGGCTGGAGTAAAAGAGCCATCGGGCTTAAGAGGTATAAGATTGGAAGTAAAAGTTTTATTAGCTTGTATTTTCTCGCCAATTATTAACAATTTAGAAAAAGCTATTAATTTGTCCGGATTAAATTACCTGGACTCTTTTATTACCCCCATAGCTGTTTCACAAGCGGTTTTATCACAGGAGCAAAAAGAGCTTGGTTGCTGTGTGTTGGATATTGGATTTTCTGTTACCTCGTTGGCGGTTTTTGATAAGGGCGATATTGTGGACTTTGCCGTTTTTCCCTTAGGCTCTTCCCATATAACCAATGATTTGGCCATTGGCTTGAGAACAGAGATTCAAACAGCCGAAAATATCAAAAAAGAATTTGGAACTTTAAAAACTGTCGTTAAAAAATCGATTGGGGATAAAATAAAAGTGACCGATGGGGACATTGAATTTTCAAAAGCATTTTTAAAAAATGTGGTTGAATCCCGAGTCAATGAAATATTTTCTGAAGCCCAGAAAGCCTTGAAAAAAATCATGGGGCAAAGCCAGCCTCCTTGCGGAATTGTTTTAACGGGCGGAGGCTCTTTACTGCCAGGAATTGTGGAGTTTGCTAAACAAAAGACTAAATTACCCTGTAGGCTTGGCGAAATAAAAAATATGAAAGGAGTTGAAAATCCTTGTTTTGCTACTTGTTGTGGCGTTCTATCATTAGGATTTGAAAGCATGGAAAATGATAGCGGGAAAATGATTTCCAATGGAAAATTTGGCAAAAAGATAAAGCGGATACTAAAGGCTTTCTTGCCATAAAAGTTAATTCTAATCTACGAATAAGGAACGAATACTACTAATTTATTTGTAGCATTAGTGTGCGTATTTGTAGATTAGCATTATACTTATGTCAATTAATAATATTCCGAAAATTAAAGTGGTGGGTATCGGCGGTTCTGGGGTTAACGCAGTTTCTCGAATGCACAGAGAAAAAATTGCTGGCGTTGAATTGATTGCAGTTAACACCGACGCTCAAGTATTAAAAATTTGCCCAGTGGCTAAAAAGATTTTAATTGGCAAAAAAACTACTGGCGGGTTTGGGGCGGGCATGGATGTTACAGCCGGAGAGAAAGCAGCTAGAGAAAACTATGTAGAGTTAAAGCAAGCATTAGAGGGGGCAGAGCTTGTTTTTTTAACTTGCGGTTTGGGCGGGGGCACTGGAAGCGGCGCCATTTCGGTTATTGGAGAAATTGCCAAGCAGGTTGGGGCGTTAACAGTAGCTGTTGTTACTTTTCCATTTTCTTTTGAAGGAGCTCAAAGAAAAAATATAGCCAACTGGGTGTTGAAACGATTAGGAAGCAAGGTAGATAGCTTTTTAGTAATTCAAAATGACCGGCTTTTGAAAATGGTTGGCCCAACCGCAACCTTAGAAGATGCTTTTTGGATTTGCGATAGCATTTTACGAGAAGCTGTTAAAGGAATATCTGACTTAGTCTCTTTGCCTGGAATTATCAATCTTGATTTTGCGGATTTAAGAAGCGTTCTTCTGGGCTCTGGGAGAGCGTTTTTGGGAATTGGCAGGGCAAAGGGTGAAAAAAGAGCCTTGTCTGCTGCCAGTTCTGCTTTGCAGTCGCCTTTATTAGATTTTTCCTTAAAAGATAGCCAAGGGATATTATTAAATATTGCTGGGGGAGATGATTTATCAATTACTGAAGTTAATATGGCTGCTACTTTTATAAAGAAAAACGCCTTGCCTCAAGCTAAAATTATTTTTGGTGTTTCTGAAGACAATAATTTAGAAAAAGGAGAGTTAAAGGTAACCCTTATTGCTACTACAAAAGGATAAGGTAGTCCTGATTTTTTTTCGCACCTGTGCGAAAAACAAATCTGGATCTCGCTCGTCTGTTTCTCGCTCGAAGTTATCCACAGGTTGCTCAATTTTTTTTAAACGCATATAATTATCTTACCTCTAAAAATAAAATTATGACCAAAACCTTTCAACCAATTCAGAAAATTCGCAAAAGAGACAATAGTTTAGTTGATTTTGAGCAAACTAAAATTACTAACGCAATTGCCAAAGCTTTATCAGCCAGCGGGCAGGAAAGTCAAGAAATAGCAGACAAAGCTTCTAATAAGGTTGTGGATTTTTTGCAAAGAAGGTTTAAGGAAGACCAAGTTCCCGAGGTTGAGCAGGTCCAAGATATTATTGAAGAGGTTTTGATGTTAGAAGAACTTATTGAGCCTGCCAAATCCTTTATTCTTTATAGAGAGCAAAGAAGAGTATTAAGAGAAACAGAGGTTATTTCTGATGAGGCTGTGGATATTTTTGAGCAATATATTGGCGAAATGGATTGGCAGGTAAAAGAAAATGCCAATATGGCTTATTCTTTGCAGGGGTTAAACCATTACGCAGTTTCTGTGTTAACAAAAAGGTATTGGCTCAATAAAGTTTATCCAAAATATATTAGAGATGCCTACAACTCTGGCGATATGCATATTCATGATTTGGATTGCTTGGCAACATATTGTAATGGTTGGGATCTATATGATTTATTAATAAGGGGATTTGGCGGAGTGGCTGGCAAAGTAGAAACTTCTCCGGCCAAGCATTTTAGGGTGGCTTTGGGGCAAGTGGTAAACTTTTTTTACACCTTGCAGGGTGAGTCAGCTGGAGCTCAAGCCTTGTCAAGTATTGACACTTTATTAGCGCCATTTATTAGATATGACAACATGGATTACGCCCAGGTTAAGCAGGCCATGCAAGAGTTTTTATTTAATTGCGCTGTGCCCACAAGGGTGGGGTTCCAAACACCTTTTTCTAATGTTACTTTAGATGTTCACCCTTCTCCTTCTTTTGCCAAGCAGCCAGTAATTATTGGAGGCAAGCCCCAAAAAGAAACATACGCTGAATTTCAAGAGGAAATGAACATGTTTAATAACGCTTTTTTTGAAGTAATGATGCAGGGTGATAAAAACGGCCGGCCTTTTACCTTTCCTATTCCCACCATAAATATAACCAAAGATTTTCCTTGGGACGATCCTAAGCTAGATTTAATGTGGCAAGCCACTGCTAAGTACGGCATCTGTTATTTTACTAATTTTATCCAATCAGAAATGAAGCCCGAGGATGTGCGTTCAATGTGCTGTCGGTTGAGGTTGGACAATAAAGAGCTGTATAAAAGAGGCGGGGGATATTTTGGCGCTAACCCCTTAACTGGTAGTATCGGCGTGGTTACAATCAATTTGCCTCGGCTTGGCTATTTAACTAAGACAAAAAAAGAATTTTTTGAAAAATTGGCTAGTATGATGGATGTAGCTCGGGATTCTTTGGAAATAAAAAGAAAAGCCCTTGAGGATTTGATAAAAAAAGGTCTCTACCCATATTCAAAAGTTTATTTGGCTGGCATTGAAAAAATGCGGGGCAAATATTTTGGTAATCATTTTTCAACTATTGGCTTGCTGGGGCTTAATGAAAGTTTGCTCAATTTTATGGGCGAGGATATTGGCTCAAAAAATGGCCGAGCTTTTGCTTTGGAGGTTTTAGACTTTATGCGAGATAGGATTATTGGTTATCAAAAAGAAACCGATAATCTTTATAACCTAGAAGCAACTCCGGCTGAAGGAACAAGTCACAAGCTGGCTTTAAAAGACCAAGAAAAATACCCAGGCATTATGCAAGCTGGCACAAGCGAGGCTCCTTATTATACAAATAGCTCCCAGTTGCCGGTTGATTATACTGATGATGTTTTTCGCACCTTGGAACTTCAAGATGAGCTACAATGTAAATACACAGGGGGAACTGTTCAACATTTATTTTTAGGGGAGCAAATAACCGATATTTCTAATATGAAGGCCTTGATAAAGAAGGTCTTTGAAACTTTTCATTTGCCTTATATCACCTTAACCCCAACATTTTCTATTTGCCCATCGCATGGCTATATAGCGGGAGAACACTGGACTTGCCCTAATTGCACTATTGAGCAACCCTGCGAAGTTTATTCAAGAGTAGTTGGATATATTAGGCCTGTTCAGCAGTGGCACAAAGGAAAGGCTCAAGAATTTAAAGAAAGAAAAACTTTTGTTGTGCCAAGTGTTTTAGAAAAAGTATATGAAAATAGGGGGGTTGCAGAAGTTAACATTGATTGATTATCCTAACACTTTAGCTTGCACAGTTTTTCTAAGCGGATGCAATTTTCGCTGTCCTTGGTGTTATTCGCCAGAGTTGGTTTTGCCTAAATTTATTGCCCAACAGCCAGAAATAAAAGAAAGCGAATTTTTTGACTTTTTAAAATCAAAAAAGGGATTATTAGACGGTGTGGTTATTTGCGGAGGCGAGCCAACTATTCATACAGAGTTGCCTCTTTTTTGTTCAAAAATAAAGAACGCAGGATATAAAATAAAATTAGACACAAACGGGTCCTCTCCTGAAATGTTGGAAAATCTTTTTAAGCTAAAACTAGTAGACTATGTGGCTATGGACATAAAAGCGCCAAAAGAAAAATATATAGATACGGTTGGCTTTGAAGGATCGTCAGGCTATTACTTGATTGATAAAATTGAAAAGTCAATCGCTTTGTTAAAAAATGGCGCTGTTGCCTATGAGTTTAGAACGACTGTTGTGCCAGGGGTGCACACTAAAGAGGATATTGTTAAAATAGCCCACTGGATTAGGCCAGCGGAAAAATATTTTTTGCAAAAATTTAGGCCAGAAAAAACAATAGACCCTGAATTTGAAGAAACAAAACCTTTTGATGAAGAAGAAATGTTTCAAATAAGAGAATGTATTGCTCCGCTTTTTGATACAATTTTTCTTAGGTAAAAATGCCTTACTCTAAAATCCTTTTTATTTCCTGCCTTTGTTTCATTGGCAGTATTTTTATTATATCGAGTTTTTGGCTGAGCCCAGAGAACGGGGGACAGACCCCCAAAAAAACTGGAGCTCAAGTTCTAGGGGGGTCTGTCCCCCGTTCTTTAAAAGAAAAATTCAGAGAAGTTATAAACAGCAATTTAAAACAGCCCGAGGCCTCTATTTTATCAGGCATTTTGCTTGGCGATAAATTAAATATTAGCCAAGAATGGAAACAAAAAATGGCAAATACTGGTACAAGCCATATTGTGGCTGTTTCTGGCATGAACATTGTGATGTTGGCTCAAATTTTAGTGGTTTTGGGCGTGACTTTAGGGCTTTATCGGGGCCAGGCATTGTGGTTTTCTCTAATTTTAATTTGGCTTTTTATTGCTTTAATTGGCTTTCAAGTGTCAGCTGTGAGGGCTGGCATTATGGGCTCTATTTTAATTGTTTGCCAGCTATTGGGCCGTCAAAACGCAAGCTTTCGGGCATTGGTTTTGGCCGTTTCTTTAATGCTGGCCATAGACCCAACCTTGTTGCGATACAGTTTAAGTTTTCAACTCTCGGTTCTAGCTACTTTAGGCTTAATCCATTTGGGCCCTGCTATTAAACGCAAAGTTCATTATGAAATAATATCTACAACTTTATCAGCTCAAATTTTTACCATACCTTTATTAATTTATAGTTTTGGCTATGTTTCTTTGGTTGGCCTGCCTGTTAATTTGTTAGTCGTGCCACTTATTCCAGCGGTGATGATTTTGGGCATTGTGTTTTTAATTTTCGGGTTATTTAATGGAGTATTGGCAGCTATCTTAGCTTGGCCTGTCTCCATCTTACTTTCTTTAATGGTCTGGCTTATAGACATCTTCTCCAAAATCCCATTTGCTATTTTGAGATTTTAATTTAAGTGGTATAATTTAATTAATTTCAAAAATATGAAAAACAAAATAATCTTATCGTTGTTGTTAGTGTGTGCTTTGGCAATACCTGTTTTTACTAAAGCCGTGTCAGTTGACGATCTAAGGGCGCTTATTGCGCAATTGCAGGCTCAAATCCAGGCCTTGCAAGCTCAATTACAGCAAACTCAAGGTCAACAGCCAGTCAAGTGGTGCCATACTTTTAATACTAATTTAGGAATAGGTTCAAGCGGAACAGAATTTGACGCATTGCAAACAGCTTTAATGAAAGATGGAGCAAGTGGTGAGAGTTTATCTTACGATAGCGCAGGTATGGGGCAATCTTCGAAATTCGGAGAATATACTGCTTCAGCCGTAGTGGCTTTTCAACAAAAATACGCCAGTGAAATTTTAACACCTCTTGGTTTAAAGTACGGCACTGGCTACCTAGGCAATTCCACCCGAGCAAAATTAAATAAAATATATGGCTGTGGCCAACCAGTAATCACGCCCCAGCCCGTTAGCTGTGTCAAAGAAGGAGAACAGACAGCTAATACTGCTGTTGCAAGTATTAGGAAATGTTGTTCCGGCTTATCTTTGATTGAGGAGATGACCAATTTTAATTCTAATTGTACAAAAGAGCCGATGTTAAATAAAATAACATATACTTGCACTGCTTGTGGTAACGGAGTTTGTGGGCCTGGCGAAAACAGGTGCAACTGTCCAAGCGATTGTAATACAACAATAACACCAGCAACTTGTACTGATTCTGACGGTTATAAAAATTTTAGCACGAAGGGCAAAGCTTTTGGACGGCTTATGGGGGAAACTAAATGGTGGGAAGATTATTGTGTCAGCACTAATACAGTTTATGATTTCACTTGTAAAACAAATGTTGACTCAACATCAAATTCTATAGATGCTGTTGCTGATTCCTATGTTTGCCCGAATGGCTGTAGTAATGGCGCTTGCATTGCTTCTTCAGCCGGGAATCTACCACCAGTGATTGATGGCGTGACTGCACCTACCCAATTAAAAGTGAACGAGCAAGGCACTTGGGTGATTAGAGCCCACGACCCAGAGAATGGTTATTTAAACTATTCAGTAAATTGGGGCGATACTGGATCTGCGAGTGGGCAGAGCATTCAAACCAACACCCTCCAACACTCTTATAGTAAAGCGGGAACTTACACAATAACCATTACTATCACTGACGATAAAAATAAGTCAACTAACACATCAAGCACCGTTAAAGTAGTAGAAAATATTATTGGAACATCACAGATTGTGAATGGTATCGATATTATGAAAGAAGGCGTGCCTGGAGATTTCTACGCGCCAGAAGGAGGCGGTACGTACAACCTTGAAGTCAATAACATACAGAATAACTTTTACTCTAATCACGAGGATAATTATGATTTTCTTGTCGTTTTTTTGCTAAAGCCCTCACACACCTCATCTCTAATGATAAATAAATCAGGTGAAACTATTGGCACTGATTTTGGATCCTATGATTCACCTTCAAAAAAGCTGAAATCTTTTGTAAGTATAGGCATTTCAGGTCTTATTCAGTCGGGCGCTAATGTGGTTGATTTTGAGCAGTGGAATATGGGTACTTATTTGAGTGCATTAGCTCATGAACTAAGTCATCATTGGCTTGCATATATTCCATGGGAAGGAATGAAAAGTGGACATTATGCAAATATGCCCGATTTGTTTAGCGGGAGTTTGTTATATTCAGATCCTATGCAATATGACCATTGGGTCAGCACAACTTCAGGGAAGGTATGCATTGATCATAACGGAAAAGATTCTATTCCAAAATTTTCGAATTTATCCTTGTATCTTATGGGACTTATTCCCAAGACATCTGTTCTGCCGATTCCAGTGATTCAAACTTCAGTAGAGTATCCTATGGGAGAACCAAATTGTACTCAAGCTACAAATTTTTTAGATACAATAAAAACATATACCATTAATGATATACTTACCTTGGCTGGGAAAGACAGGGTGCCGGCATATCCAAATACACAGAGGGACTTTAAGATTGGATATATTGTGCTTGTCCCAGCGAATGACAGCGGATCATCTAGTTCCATTCAGCTTGCATCTGATATCGTCAATCAGTTTACACAATACTGGTCTAGTGTAACAAATAATCTGTCGAACGTCTCTAAGTAAAAAATATTAGTAGTTCTCGTCAGGAAATAAAGCTTTGTCCCGTATTTATCCTACACCTTCTTGCGGAGTAGGGGGTTTAGTTTTAGCTAAATTTGTGGTATAGTGAGAGGCATATGCAAATAAAAAATGTTATTAGTGTGAGAAAGCAGACGAATAGCTTTAAGAATTCCTTCCATGGCTTAAAAGTCGCTTTTTTTGAAGAGCAAAGTTTCAAAATTCAGACCATAATGGCTTTGGTGGTTGTGATTTTAATGTTTTCTTTTCCTTTGCACTATATAGAAAGAGCGATTTTAGTTTTGGCTATTATGTTTGTTTTGGGCTTGGAGCTTTTAAATTCGCAAATTGAACGGGCTCTGGATTTAGCAGAGTTTGACCACAACCCTAAAATTAAAGATATTAAGGACCTTTCCACAAGCGCTGTTTTAATTGCCGCTGTCGGGGCGCTAATCGTTGGTTTATTTATTTTTATTCCATATCTCACTTAATAAAATGCAAAGAATACGAAAAATATTAAAAACAAAAATAAGTTCTGTTTTTTTAGTTTTGCCTATTTCAATTTTTGCGATTTTTGTTTTTGTAATTTTTTTAAGGCAGTTTCAGCCAACCCAGTCTGTTACTTTTTTGCCTTTGCAAAATGCGCCGTATAACCCGCAAACCACGCAAGAGGAGGCTGTAATGAATGTGGTGAAAGATGCCTCCCCTTCAGTTGTGAGCATTTTAATTAGCAAGGAAGTGCCAGTTTACGAACAATATACGGAAACGCAACCTCCTATTGATTTTCTTGGCGGTCAGATTCAAATACAAGTTCCTAAAACCCGCCAAAAAGGCACAGAAAAGCAAGTAATTGGCAGCGGAAGCGGGTTTATTGTTTCATCTGAGGGCATGATATTAACCAACAAGCATGTTGTTTCAGAAAAAGATGCCCAATATACGGTTGTAACTTTTGATGGCAAAAAATATCCAGCTGAAGTTTTAGCCAAAGACCCTTTGCAAGACTTGGCTATTATAAAAATAACAAAAAGCGCTACTTCGGCTCAAGAAGCTCTTCCTTCAATTCGTTTTGGCAATTCTGATTCGGTCGTGGTGGGGCAAACAGCCATTGCCATTGGCAATGCTTTGGGAGAATTTAGCAATTCTGTTTCAGTTGGAGTTATTTCCGGGCTTGGCCGAAGCATTACCGCTGAGGGCGGGGGAATATCCGAGGATTTGGAGGACATATTTCAAACTGACGCGGCCATTAACAAAGGAAACTCTGGCGGGCCTTTATTAAATTTAAAAGGTGAAGTCATTGGCGTTAATGTGGCCATGGCTGAGGGCGCACAAGGTATTGGTTTTGCTGTGCCAGCCAATAAAGCTAAAAGAGACATAAGGCAGTTCAAAGAACAGGGAAAAATATCCTATTCATTTTTGGGAGTTAGGTATATTTTAATTGATACTGATATTCAAGAAACAGAAAAATTGTCGGTTGGCTATGGCGCTTGGATTACAAAAGGGGACACTGCCAGTGAGCCAGCTATTGAAAAGGGTTCTTCGGCCCAAAAAGCTGGCTTAAAAGAAAACGATATTATTTTAGAGGCAGATGGCGTTAAAATTACCAAAAAAACACCCTTAGCCAACATTATCCAAAACCAGCACATCCCCGGTGACAAAGTGGTTTTAAAAGTATTGCGAAAAGCAAAAGAAATGGACATCACCGTAACCTTAGGCGAAAAATCCAGTGATTAGTAAGCCAATCAGGGCCACAAGCGCCACCGCCAAAAGCGGTGGCTTTTGTTTATTTTCCCCCTATTTCGTGGTATTATTTGACAATAAGAGAAAAATATAAAATAATAAGTAAAAAGCCCCTAGTGTGGATTCAGCCCTGAAACCGAACACTTGGGATTAAATTATTGTTTGGTTTGACGATTGAATCTATCATAACAAAAACATCTGGATTTTTGAATTGGTTGTTCTCCAACATAACCTCTAAAGGTTTCTTAAATCCT
>JAUSHZ010000009.1 GCA_030648255.1 bacterium | reverse complement strand
TTAGGATTTAAGAAACCTTTAGAGGTTATGTTGGAGAACAACCAATTCAAAAATCCAGATGTTTTTGTTATGATAGATTCAATCGTCAAACCAAACAATAATTTAATCCCAAGTGTTCGGTTTCAGGGCTGAATCCACATTCTTTAGACCTCTTTTAGAATACAATATTATGCTTTATTTGTCAAGCTAAAAAATCAAGTCCTGGCAGTCGGTGGACATAGAACCGTTATCAATATAGCCCTGCATACAAGCAGCGGCTGTCATTACGGACTTGCCATAAGATGAAGAAGGATCGCCAAAATATCTTCCAGCCGCATAAAGCTCTTTAGCATATGTTTGACTTCCTGCTCCCAAATCTTTTAAGTAAAGGGCATTTGCTAAGAAACTATCCCTAATATTCCAAGGATTGGCTGGAACACTTCCAGATATTTTTTCTATTTTTGCTTGGTATAATGCCCAAGTGGAAGGTATAAATTGAGCTGGACCCATTGCTCCTCCCCAGCCATAATATTTCCCGCCCGAAATCATACAGCAAGACACTGGCGTTGAAAAAGCATCTGTTTTTAATTTGCCCGCATTATTTAGGGCTGTTATTAAATCCAAAAATTTTGGCACATCTCTGCTTGGCTTCATGGTTTGGGGCGCTTTATTGCCTGATTTGATATAGACCCCTTCACCCGTAGATACATCTTTTAGATAACACCCTCCTTGCACCTGGCCAATTCTTGTTTCTTGCCATAAAATTCCCAAAGAAAAAGCCGCCCTTATCCCGGTTTGGTTAGCAATTGTTTTAGCAAGTGCCACAGCATCTTCAAACTTAATACCGCCTTGGGGCACTTCTAATAATTGGAAAAGCATACTGCCAATTTTACCTGCTTTGTCTTTGGCGTCTTTTTGCTCAACTAAATATTTTTGATATTCTTTTTCTGTCATTTTTAAAAAGTTTTCTTGCTTTACTTTCTGTGTAGCTGAATCGCTTTTTTGCAAATTTTGCAAAGCAATAGCGCTTTCCAATCCCTTTTTCTCTGTATCCATTGACACTTTTTGTGTTTCAAGGTTTGTTTTTAGATCTTTTATTTCTCCCAATAAATCCTGAATGCTCATATTTAAGTTTTCTAAAGCTACTAAATTATCAAAAAAAGCGGAAAGAGACCTCTCTCCCAGTAAAACTTCTACTACTGATTTGTGGTCTTCTTCATATCTTAGTTGCAAGGTTAAAGCCAATCTTTCTTGGGTTGTTAAAATTTGACCTTGAGTTTGGCCAATAGAATTTTCCGTGCTTTTTATTTGAACGCCCAAATCTTTAACCATTATGCTTGACTGGGAAATTTTATAATCAAGATTTTTAATTTTGCTTTTTAGGGTTGAAATCTCATTGGAAAGAGTTTTTTTGTTGCCGGCTGTTTTTTTAATGTCTCCTTCCAGTTGAGTGCTTTTTTCTTCATAATACACTTTGCATTTTTCCAATAAGGCCTGAAATTGCTCTTTGGGCAATGATTTTTCACCTTGCTCAATTTTATCCCAAGCGCAGTCTCCATCGTCTTGGGCTGAAACATTTAACCCTAAAATAAAAAAACTCGCCAGAATAGCGATAATAAAAAATATTTTTTTATTTAATGAAAACATATTAATAATTTTTAATTTTTATTTTTTATTGAATTTTTAACTACTTAATTTTTAATGAATTAATTAAGTCAATAAGTCGTTAAGCCAGTAAAAATTAGTTAAAAATTACAAATCAAAAATTACAAATCTATTTTGCCTCTTCTTTTTCTTCGTCAGTAGATACTTCAGCAACAGCCTCACCCTCCACTGGCTCTGGCGCTTTCATTTCCTTTTCTTCTCTTGGCAGGGCAACGTGAGCCACAATATCTTCTGGATGATGGCCAAAAACTTCTATTCCGGAAGGCAAAGGCAAATCCTTAACCAAAACCCTATCCTCTACTGCTTTTAGCACAGAAATATCAACAATTAACTCTTTCGGCAAGTCCTTTGCCAAACCCTTAACTTTAATTTCTTTTAATTCTTTTATCAAAATACATCCACCCGATTTAACAGCCTCTGATTCGCCTTCAAAAACCAGCTCAATCTCTGCTTCGATTTTCTTTTTGCTTGAAGGATGAAAAAAATCAATATGAATAATTTTTCCTGAAACCGGATCTTTGGCAATTTGGTGAATTAAAACATCTACTTTTTTGCCATCAATATCCAAAACAATAATTGAAGTTTCCCCAGCGTCTGTCAGAGTTTTTTCAAGTTCTTTTCCTGAAACTGACACAGAAACATTTTTTGTGCCCTCGCCATACAAAACTCCCGGCATAAAACCCTGCTTTCGTAAAGATTGAACATCTTCTTTTTTATCCCTAATTTTTGCAGTTAATAAAGTCATAATATTTTAATACATTGAGTAGGGCAAGTGTCAACAGCCACTTGGGCGCAGCCAATTTCGTCAACTTCTAATTCCTGGCCATTTGAAGAACCTTTTAAGGTTGATTTGTTGTCATCGCCTGCTGAAAAAAACTTGTCGCATAAAACCCAGCAAGTTCCACAGCCAATGCATTTTGATTTATCTAATTTTATTTTTGGCATGTTAGAATTCGTTAATGAATGAAGTGGCGATTAGCCACGAATGAATTTACGAATACTTACACCCTGTGAAGTAGAAATTTTCAAAGAAAATTTCTGTTTTAAATTTTTATTAAAATTAGGATAATTTGAATAAAAATTTAAAACTACTTCACGGGGTTAAGTCCTCCGTAAGTTCAAGCTTCGCCTGATGGCTCGCTTTCACTAACGGATTACTTAATACGCACGCTCTTTTATAATATCAACTTTAGGCAAAATTTTCAATTCTGATTTATTTAACAATCCAATTTTTGCTCCTTTTTGGCCAATATTTTTAGCTGAATTTATCATGGCTAATTGGATAGCGTATTCTATATTGTTTTCTTTTAAAAGTCCAGCTAAAAACCCAACAGCAAAACTATCCCCTGCCCCGGTCTTATCAGCTACTGCCACCTTATAAATACTTGCCTTATAGAAATATTCGCTGTCAAAAACCAAAGCGCCGTTATCGCCTTGGGTAATAACAATAATGCCTGGGCAGAACTTGCGGATTATTTTTGCGTTTTCCTCCACAGAGCCATTGTTGTTTTTCGCTAAAATACCTGCCTCTTCTTTATTTAAAAATAAAATGTCAACTTTTGACAATGAATTTTCAAAATCCTGCTCTCCTTTTTCTATTTGCTCAATGCTTGGGTTAACAGCAACTTTAATATCTTTTTCTTTGGCAAAATCAATTAACATTGAAAAAAGCTCGGCTGTTTTTTCGTAAAAAGGCGCTAAATAAAACCATTTTGTTGGGACAGTCCTTTTTCCCAGGGGACTGTCCCTGAGAAATTTTAATTCAGATTTTAATAAAAAATGGCAAGCACCCTTATAAACTAAAATTGTTCTGTCGTTTTTACGCGAGATAACATAGGAAACAGCGGTTGGTATTATTCCATCCTTTAAGCAAAATTTTGCGCTGACTTTAAAATCTTTTAAATCATTTAAAATTGCTTTACCAGCATCATCGTTGCCAATTTTTCCGCAATAAGCAACCTTAAAACCAAGATGCGCCAAACCACAGGCAACATTTGAGCCTCCTCCCCCAGTGAAAGCTTGCATTTCATCAACTAAAATTTTGCCTCCCAACGGCAAGCAATTATTGTTGAAATCAGACTTCAGCAACTCTAAAAATATATCCTGGGTGGCTGAACCGAATGTAATTACATCAAACATTTTGTTTTTCTGTTTTTATTAACTGAACGCCAATTGAGCTGATTTTACCGCAAGCCAAAACCAGTATTGTCATAAAAATAAGCCAAGCCGACAAGTTTAAAATTTTATTTATTGAGTCTCCGGATATCATGTTGCCAAGCTGGCTTTGCAATAAAGAGCTTATTTGATTTTGCATCTGTTCATTTACACCATTGCCTTGAGGCAAAGAAGTTTCTTTTTTAGAAACATCTATTTTAAAGAGTTCAGGGGCTGGCTTTTCGCCCTTAAAAATCCCGTAAGAAAACCATAAGCCCCATAAAATAAGTATAACCCCTAAAAATAGAAATAAATACCCTATAATTTTATTTGCCATATTTTTATGTTTTATTTAGTGGACGATACAGGATTTGAACCTGTGGCCCTTGCAATGTGAATGCAATGCTCTACCACTGAGCTAATCGTCCCCCTCCTACCTATTTGCGTATTTTAACATAAAGAGTTAATAAAGAGTATGGCAAATGTTTTTGAATTTCATTTTAATCCATTGGAAAAAACGACCGTCTTTGACACTTTTTGCTTTTTGCCCCAAACCTTTTTTGAAAAAAAACAAGGCTATCTTTACATTGTTTCAGAAATTAAAAGCAAAGAACAGCAAAGCGAACTTATTTTAAATAAATCGGCTGAAATAATAAAAAAATACTTTTATCAAAAGCCAGTTTTTGTTTCCCATGACCCTTTCCAGCTTGGGCTGAATCAAGCCAATGATTTTTTAAGCGATTTTCAGGGAAATCTTAATTTTGCCGCTGTGGCAATTGGGCCAAAATGCAATATAAAAGTTAGCAAAACCGGCGATATTAAAATTATTTTACTAAGAAAACAAGAGGCCTTTGATATTGGCTCTAATCTTTCAGCCCAGCATGTTATTGAGGGCAATCTCCAAAGCGGAGACAGGATATTAATGGCCACTCCAGAGGTTTTCCAGTCATTGCAAGCAGAAAAAATAATAGAGGAGCTTTCTCTGTGCTACGAGCCAAAATTTGTTAAACAAATTTTTAAAGAAAAAAAGAAAATTGTAAGAGAGTTTTCCGGAGCTTGTCTTTTGGCTTTTGTTAAAAAACGGCCAATAATTTCTTTTTTATCTCGCTTTTAAACAAAAACCCCCCACCGTCTAGTGGGGGGTTAAAAAAACTACTTAAGCTCTACTTTAGCGCCGGCTGCCTCAAACTTTTTCTTCATTTCTTCTGCTTCCTCTTTCTTGACATTTTCTTTCACCATTTGAGGGGCTTTCTCTGCGGCGTCAACCATATCTTTGGCTTCTTTTAAGCCCAATTGAGTTATATCTCTTACTGCTTTAATAACATCAATTTTCTTTTCACCAATGCCAGTTAACATAACATTAAAAGATGTTTTTTCTTCAACTGCTTCAGTAGCCGCTGGGGCGACAGCCACTGCCATGGCTGGAGCGGCTGAAACGCCGAACTTTTCTTCTAAAATTTTGACTAATTCAGCCAAATCAATAACCGACATTTGCTCGATTTCCTCAACTAATTTCTCAAACTTTTTTGGAACTTCGATTTTTTCTTTTTCATCTGCCATATTTTTATTTTATTTATTTTGCTGTTGAAACCGAGCTTCGGGGAGCCCTTGAAGCTCGGTTTCAACAGCTTAATTTATTTGTTTCTTTTTTGCAATTGCGTCTAACGCGCAAACTAGACCTTTAATATTTCCATTTAACACATAAACAAAATTTGAAATAGGCGCTTGCATAGTGCCCAATAATTTGCCAAGTAGTTCTGGCTTGCTTGGCAATTTGGCTAATTCCATTACCCTATCCTGCTCTAAAAATTCTTTGCCTAAAATTCCAGCTAATATCTTAATTTGGTCATTCTTTTTTGAAGCCAAATAAGAAATTTTGGCTGGGCTAACTTCGTCAGTAAACCCAAATACCACAGCCAACTGGCCTTTCATTGCCTTAATCTTTTCTAAAATATCTATTTCTTTGGCTTGTTCTAGCACTTTTTCCAGCAAGCTTTTTTTAACCACTTGCATCAAGCAACCAGCATCTTTTAGCTCATCCCTAAATTGAAAAACTTTTTTTGCAGGGGAGGCGCCAAAGTCAATAAAAACACTGGCTTTTTGCTTAGCAATTTTATCTTTTAAATCCTCTATGATTTCTTGTTTTTGTTCTTTTGTTTTTGGCATAAATAAAAATTCTGCTCTATCGCAGAAAAAAAACACTTAGTGTCTCCATAGGATTTATGGCTTCTGCCAACCTATTTCTGCGACAAATTTAATTATGGCTTAAATATACACTACTCAAATATTTTGTCAATATTTAGTATTGTACAATACAAAAGGACCCTGAAATGGCATCCTGTTTCCAACGCAAAAGGACCCTGAAAAAACCGTTGAAAATCTGCAAAAACATGGCAGGATTGGAGCATGATAATCAATATGCAAGACGACCAAATTGTTTCG
>JAUSHZ010000031.1 GCA_030648255.1 bacterium | reverse complement strand
GAAACAATTTGGTCGTCTTGCATATTGATTATCATGCTCCAATCCTGCCATGTTTTTGCAGATTTTCAACGGTTTTTTCAGGGTCCTTTTGCGTTGGAAACAGGATGCCATTTCAGGGTCCTTTTGTATTGTACAATACTGTTTCTTGTTATTTAAGAGGTTTTTGATAGAATAAGCCTAATGGCCTTATCGTCTAGTGGCCTAGGACTCATGATTCTCAATCATGTAACCGGGGTTCGATTCCCCGTAAGGCCGCCATTATTATGCGTTTATGTTAGAAGCAATTATTATTATTTTTTTAGTAGGCGTTCTTTTAATGGGGTTTTTTGTTATTGTGGGAAAAAAAGATAACACCCAAGACCAAGAACTAATTTTTAAAGTTTTGAAAGAGGATTTAAAAAATATCAGAGAGGAAATAAAAGAAACAAGAGAAAAAAATATTGAATCTCTGGAAAATCAATTAAAAACAACCAGAGAACACACTGAAAACCAGCTAAAAGAAACATCAAAAATTGTGCGAGATGTAACTGAAAAACTAACCAAGCTTGATGAAACAAATAAGCAAGTAATGGGGTTTGCCGAGCAGTTGCAGTCATTGGAAAATATTTTAAAAAATCCCAAGCAGAGAGGCATTTTAGGGGAGTATTCTTTGAAAATACTTTTAGAAAGCGCTTTCACGCCCAAGCAGTTTAAAATGCAGTATGAGTTTAAAGACGGGCAAATTGTGGACGCCGCCTTATTTATTGGCGAAAAAATAATCCCCATTGATTCAAAATTTTCTTTGGAAAATTATAACAAAATTATTAATGAAAAAGACCAAACCAAAAAAGAGCAATTAGAAAAAATATTTAAGCAGGATTTAAAAAACAGGATTGACGAAACTTCAAAATATATCAGGCCAGAGGAGGGCACTTTTGACTTTGCTTTAATGTTTATACCAGCTGAAGGCATTTACTATGATTTAATGGTTAATGAGGTTGGCGCAGTTAAAGCCAACACGCGGGATTTGCTGGAGTATGCTGTTTGGGAAAAGAATGTGCATATTGTATCTCCCAATTCGTTTTATGCCTACCTACAAACCATTTTACAGGGCCTTAGGGCCTTTAAAATAGAGGAGTCGGCTAAGGATATAAAAAAGAATGTGGAAGTTCTGGGCAAGCATTTGGGGGCATTTGATTGCTATATGCAGAAGCTGGGGGGCAATATTTCCACAATGGTAAATAGTTATAACGCTACCTACAAAGAATTTGGCAAAATAGATAAAGATATAGTGCGTATTACAGAAGGGGAGAGGCAGATAGAACCAATGCAGATTGACAAACCAAGTGTTTTAGAGTAAAATTCAACAAATGAAAAGTGTAAAATGAAAAATGAAAAACCACAAGTAAAAATTAAAAAAGGAGCGAAACTTTTAAGTTTTAGATTGTCGTTTTTAGTTTTTCACTTTTAGTTTTTAATTTAAAATATGTTAGCAGTAATAAAAACCGGCGGAAAACAATATGTGGTTTCCGAAGGTACAAAATTGAAAATAGAAAAACTAGAAGTCGAAGTTGGCAAAGAGGTTGTTTTTGACCAAGTTTTACTTACAGAAAAAGACGGCAAATTGGCAATTGGCGAGCCATTAGTTGAGGGGGCCAAAGTGGCTGGCAAGGTTTTAACTCAAGGTAAAGCTGACAAAGTTATTGCTTTTAAATATAAAGCCAAGAAACGCTACCATGTAAAAAAAGGCCACCGCCAGCGATACACCGAGGTGGAAATCACGAAAGTTAACTAATAACATAAAACTAATAACAAAAAGACAGGGTTTAGACACTCTGTCTTTTTGAATTCCAAGAAGTTAGTGCATTAGTGTAATAGATGCACTAATCCAAAAGTTCTTATTGCGTCAACATCAAAAATCCATAAGAGTACGGGAATAGAAAATAAAACAGCGAAAATAATCAATAGGATTATTATAATTTTGTCTGTTTTCAAATTTTTTACCTCCGGTTTTGTATTGCTGACTCAATGGTTTCCTCGTCAGCGTATTCGAGTTCGCCGCCCAAGGGGATTCCTTGGGCTAAACAACTGATTTTGATATTACACCCCTCAAGCTTTCTTTTCAACCACAAAATTGTGTTCTGGCCCTCCATGGTGGGGTTTATAGCCAAAATAATCTCTTTTATCTCATGTGTAATTTTTATGCGGTCGCATAATTTTTCAACATTTGTTGTAAGAGTTTGCTCAACAGCTTCTTTTTTTAAAACTGGCAATACGCCACCTAAAATGAAATAAAGGCCTTTGTAGGTGGCGGTTTTCTCAATAGCCTCTAAGTCAATTTCTTTTTCAACAACGCAGATTATTGATTTATCCCGCGCTGTATTGGAGCAGATTTCGCAGGTTTTGTCTATTTGATTTTCAAAAAATCTTTGACAAAGCGGGCAAGTTCTTGTTTTAGTTTTTAAATCTTGGATTGATTTTATCAAATCGTCGCTTGTTAAAGCAGGGGATTGGAGCAAATAAAAAACAAAACGAGCTGCGGTTTTCGGCCCAATAGTGGGGAACTTAGCAAAGATTTTTATCAGGTTTTCAATGGATGGTGAAAGCATGGTTTCTTTGAATTACGAAATGCCCCCGTGGTGTCATTCTGAGGGAGTGGAGCGACCGAAGAATCTTAATTAATCAATTACCGAGACCCTTCGCTAATCGCTCAGGGTGACAAAATGATGTATTTCGTAATTAGTTTGAAAATTGAAAATTCGTAAATTGAAAATTTACAGAATGCCTTCCTCTTCTTCGGTTTCAGTTTGTTGGTAAGCGCCTTTTTCCATATCGCGGAAAGTAACCCTGGTTTCATCAAAATATAATTCAACCTTGCCAACTGGCCCATTCCTGTGTTTGGCAATAATAATTTCAGCCACATTTTTTCTTTCGCTGTTTGGCTTATATTTATCTTCGCGGTAAATAAACATAACCACGTCTGCATCCTGCTCAATCGAGCCCGATTCACGTAAGTCAGAAAGGCGGGGGATTGGGGGCATTCTGTGTTCCACCGCGCGAGATAATTGACTTAGCACTAAAACTGGTATGTTTAACTCTTTAGCAATTGATTTTAGGGCTCTGGAGTTTTCGCTAACCTGCTGGACAATATTATCAATATTGCCCCTGCCTTCCATTAACTGCAAATAATCAATAATTAAAAGCCCCAAGCCCTTATCCATTGCCAATCGCCTGGCCATGGCTCGCATTTGAATAACATTACTGCTGGATACATCGTCAATATAAATTGGAGCTTCGGCTAACTCGGCCATGGCATTTTGGATTCTTTCAAAATCATTGTTTGGCCCCTGGTCTGATAGCTTGCCTGTTCTTATTTTCCACAAATCAACATCTGCTTGAGCGGAAATCAAGCGGTCAACAATTTGGTCTTTGCTCATTTCCAAGCTAAATATGCCCACAGGCATTTTATACTTGCAAGCCACATTTTTGGCAATATCCACGGCCAAAGCCGACTTTCCCAGGCTGGGCCTCGCGGCCAAAATAACCAAGTCAGAGCGTTGTAGGCCTGCCAATATATTATCTAAATCGCGAAACCCAGTGGGTATGCCTCGCAAACCGCCTTTTTGTTTTGACAATTCTTCTATTCTTTTCCAAGTATCTTCCAAAGTATCTTTAACATGGATAAATGACTGGGAAAGAGTTTTTTGCGCAATAGAGAAAATTCTTTTTTCCGCCCTATCTAATAAAACATCAATGCTCTCGGCTTCTCCATAGGCCAAATTAGAAATGTCATAGCCAGCTGAAATTAAATCTCGCAAAACTCTCTTGTCTTGCACAATTTTGGCATAATGTAAAATATTGCTGGCTGTTGGCACAGAGTTAATAAGGTCAGTTAAATAGCTGGCTTCACCCCCAAGTTTTGAAGAAACGCTTAATAAATCAATAGGCTCTCTTTTGGTAAAAAGCTCAACCATTGCTGAAAAAATAGTTTGGTGAACGGGTTTATAAAAATCGTTTGGCAATAAAAAATCCGCTACTTTATAAATAGCGTCTTGGTCTATCATCAAACAGCCCAAAAGAGATTTTTCAGCAGGTATATTTTGCGGAGTAAGCTTGTCCATAATTTACTGCCATTCTAATCTTTTCAGCCGTGAGTGTCAAACCTAAAGAGAGTTGATTTTTTGTTTTTTTTGTGCCAAGATTTTGAGAGAGCTATTTAAAAAAGAGGTGATGTAGATGGCTTTTATTAATGATAGGATTGGGAAGCAGTTGGAGCTTTTCTCCACTATCCTCATTGACGAGGAGATTTTTAAAATTATACACGATGCTATTTTCGAAAGGGTGGAGAATTACTTACCACTGATCAATGGTAAAACCCTGCGACCTATTTTAAAAAATTTAAAGGTCTCATCAGGTGTAAGGAATTAGACAACCTTGAACTTTCAATATCAGTCCAGGGGGTTGATATTGAAAAAAGGATCATTTTCGTCATTTTACAGTTTCCTTTTGAAGGTTGCCCTGTTGACGGGGAGAAAATTTTAAACTCTTTAAGGCAAGAAATTTTCTTTGAGGAAGGAAGGGTTAGGGGGCATGGAATTTTTTTTACGGTTCTCATTCCGCCTGATTTTTCTATTGTGGAGATTAGTCATGGAAACAACGGAAGAAGGAGGTATATAAAAAAATAGATGCGACTTAAAATTATAAGACGCACTATTTTTTTATGGGTGGGAAAACAAACGATAACTGCTGTTCAAAAAAATCAAATTTTTTTAATTTTTGGTCCATTTGAACTATCTTCAACCTGCCAGCCTGCTTCATCAATCTGTTTTCTCAATTTATCTGCTCCTTGCCAATCTTTATTTTTTCGACAAGCCTCTCTTTGCTCGGTTAATTTTTTAATTTCATCAGGGATTTTAATTTCTTTTACTTTTTTAAAATCTAAAAATAAAAATATTTTGTTTATTTGTTTTAAAAAATCCAAAACTTCTTTGGCTTCTTCTTTTGTTAAGTTTTGTTGTTGAAGTTTGACTTCAACAGAATTTACTATTTCAAATAAGACCGCCTTGGCCTTTGGCGTGTTAAAATCGTCTTCTAATTCTTGCCAGAATTTTTCTTGCAATTGCCTAAAAGGGGAGTCGAAGCCACCGAGTTCCTTTGAGGGTCGAAGTGACTCGGTTACTTCGACCTTTTGTAAGGCATAAATTAAATCTTGCAGTTTTTCAATGTTAGCCTTGGCTTCTTGGATAGAGCTATCTTTTAAATCAATAGGGGAGCGGTAATGGCTGGAAAATATAAACATCCGTAAAACTTGGGGAGAATTTTCTTTTAAAAAATCTTTTATAGTTGTAAAATTGCCAAGCGACTTGCTCATTTTTTGGCCATTAATAGTTAAAAATCCAGTGTGCACCCAATATTTAACCAAAGGAGACTTGCCAGAGATTGCTTCCATTTGGGAAATTTCTGCTTCGTGGTGGGGGAATATTAAATCTCTTGCGCCTCCGTGAATGTCGTATTGCGGGCCAAAATATTTCTCGGTAATGGCAGTGTCTTCAATATGCCAGCCAGGCCTGCCTTTGCCCCAGGGGCTAGGCCAGCTTGGCTCGTCTTCTTTTGAAAATTTCCACAAGCAAAAATCCGCTTTGTTTTTCTTTTCCACACCTTCGTCAATTCTTGAAGTGCCGTCTTCCGCCCCTTCAACTGTTCGGCCTGAAAGCTTGCCATATTTTTTAAATTTAGAAACATCATAATAAATCCCATCAGTTGATTGATAGGCAAACCCTTTGGCCAAAAGCCGTTCCACTTGGGAAATAATTTCTTTAATATGTTCAGTGGCTCTGGCGTATTTTTTAACGCTTTCTATTCCTAAGGTTTTAGTATCAGCCATATACTCTTTTTCAAACTGTATAGCCAAGTCTTTTGGCTTGATATTTCTTTCTTTGGCTCTCTTGATTATTTTGTCGTCAATATCTGTGATATTTTGCAAGTAAAAAACATCAAAGCCCGAATGCTTTAAATAATTAACAAGCATATCAAAAGCCACATAAGTTCTGGCGTGGCCAATATGCGAGTCATCATAAACCGTTGGCCCGCAAACAAAAAGGTTTATTTTGTTTTTCCCAATAGGGGACAGCGTCTCAATTTTCCCAGATAAGGTGTTGTAAATGTTCATAATTTACTATTGTATCTTTCTGGCTTTGTTGATTGAATCTTGGAGTACGGAAAGGACATAACCAGCTTTTCTTAATTTTTGATCTGTTGTGTTCATCAAGTTGTTTTCCGGGGAAGTTAATTCACTTGATTTCATGGGCCCATTCTTAATGAGGTAGTTCTTAATATTTTCAACATCTATTTGCTTGTCTTTTTTCAGATGATCCAACCAGCGAGAAATATCTTTATTGTACTCTTTTGGTATTAAGTTTTCCTCAACGGTTGTTTTTATTTTATCAGTTAATTTATCTATAGTATTTTGATCTCCTCCCCCAAAGCTTCTCTTTTGCTGGTCTATTTGCTCAATTAATTCATTGATTGATTTTTCAGCTTTAATGTTTCCATTATAGAGAAAAGAATCAATGTTTGAGGAAAACTTAAAAGCTGGTTCATAGGCAGGGTATTCTTTGATTGCGTTTTTTACGGCCGCAGAGTCTCCTTGAGTTCCATGAGCGGTTTTTGAATCAACGCTATAATCAACATCTGTTTGCTCAGGGTGAGAATATGAAGGATCGCTTGTAGGGTCAAATGAATGCCTAGTATCATGCAACGGAGTATTGTATTTGTTCTCTAATTCAGCGAATCTTTCAGCTCTAAGCTTCTCGGTTATCAAAATATCTTCTGCTGATTGGTGAATTTCTTCGGGGTTGACTGTGCTGGCCACATGGCCAGTTTCGTGCGTTGGTATGTGGCGGGGTGGTAAATCACCAGGGGCAAACTCGCTATCGCCTTGTTCAATCTCAACTGAAGTGATGTCTTCTGCCTTTATGTCTGGATGGTTGCTGTAAAAGTTTCTTAAAAGATTCCAATCATTGTCTCCTTTTTCAACAGGTATTTCAAAAGGAGTGTCTTTGCCGCCAACATTGGCGTGGATAACCATTTTATTGCCTTCGTAAATTAAATCTTTGTGCTCTAAATTATATTTTTGCACAGTATTGCCAACACTTCTTTGAATCTCATGTTTCTCCCCAGCATCAAGGTTTTCATAAGCACTACTGCCGTTAGTGTCGGCGCTGGTATCGGTTTCTTGATTAACGCCTGGGATAAACTTTTCGCTAATTGTAGAACTGCCAATTTTAACATTTGCTATTCGGTCTGGGTCAATACCTTTTTCTTCTGCAAAACTGTTTAGCATGTCAGCAGCATTTTTATGAGGGTCGGTAAATGGAATTGTGGCTTTACCCGGTTTGCCATTTTTGTCAATAAAGTCTACAAGTATTGATCTTGTTTTGGCATACTGGGTATGTCCAATTCCTGTTTCAGCATCTGCGGCAGTAAATTTTCCACCGGTTTGATTTCTCAACCCCGGAAATCTTTCCACTAAATGTTCTTGAGGTGATAGTATGTCGTGCTTTGGCGCATTTGTAATTTTTTCAAGAAAGCTTCTGGTGTCAGAGTTTTTGCCTAAAGCGTCAAAGTGTCCTTGTGCAAGTTTTGGCCCACCGGTAAATAGGTTTTGATTTTCAAATAAGCGAGTTATAACATTTGGCAGTGTTACTCCATAACGCGCTTGAACGCCATAGCCAACATATCTAATTAATGTGCCCCAGGCTTGTCCCAGCCCTATTGATTTTTGGAATTTTGTTTTATTTTTACCTCTCCAAAATGCCTTTTCACCGGCTTCTTTAGCTATGGCAGATATTGCTTCTGCCCAAATATGTTCGCTTTTCCCTTCCTCTTTTATTTTTTCAGTGGTTTTCTTGACATCTTCGGCTTTGGTTTTAAAAACGCTTTTTTCTAAAGTATCTTTTTCTGCCTCTTGCCATTTTGATTTTTCTATTCGAGATTTCTTTTCATATAGTTCTGCTATGGGCATCATAATACCGGCCCTAACTCCCAACATAGCCCCTGATAATAATGGGCCACCAATTGGTAGGAACAAAGAAAGGCGGGCAGCTACAGTTAGAGCAGAGTTTACACTTTCACGCGCCACTTGCATTCCACTTGTTTTTTGAGAAAGATAAACTTCAGTTATTTTTTTAATTTCTTCTTCTCTTCTTCCCCTTAACATTTCTCCCGTTTTTGTGAGCTGTAACATTTGGGCGATTTTTTTTCTGGCATTAGAGTTAGAAGCGCTTTCCTTAGTTTTTTCTAAAATAGCATCTATTTCCTTAAAGTTTGCCATTACTTTTTTCCTGGATTCTTCGTTGCGTTTGCGAGGGGTTACACCTGGCTGTAGTTTTTTCTCGGCAGATTTATTGGTAAATTTTGATAGATCTTCCGCTATGCTTCCTAGTTTTGACAAAGCCTTTTTCTCGTCGCGGTGGTGGCGAATATCGCCGATAAATTTTAAACCAGCCCAAGATAGCGCTATGTCCATAGCACCCTTTTTGGTTGCTTTCGCAATTTCTCCCGAAGATTCTTTCCAGCTTTTATTTGACTCATGAAGTGTGGTAGTAGAAATTTCCCGTTTCACGCCATCTTTTTCAATTACAGCAATACCTGCCTTTTTTGCTTTCTTTTCGCTTTCAGGTATTTTGTCTCTCCAGCTTTGAATTTGTTTCTCGGTAAGAGGTTTTCCTTTTTCTTCGGCTTTTTCCATTGCCGCTTTTAATGTTGCTTCTGTATAAAAAGCTGAGCTGCCTTCTTTTAATTCAACTATTTTCCACCCTGGCTCTAAAATAACACCACCCAAACCCCCCACAACTTCAATGTCTTTTCCCTCCTCATCTTTACCTTTTACAATTTTTCTCTCAACTTTCCGCACAACCACTTCGTCTCCAACTTCAAATCCTTTTTTTAGATTTTCGTCTAATTCTTTTTTGGCTTCTTGATTTAGCTTCGGCTCCTCCTTGCTTTCATCTTTATTTTCGTCTGGCGGCGCTTCAGTGATTTTTACTTCAAACTTCCGTATCCTTAACATATCATCAAGAAATTTCTCAAACGGTATTCTTAGCTCGTCTTTAGTAATTTTATCAATCATCTCTGCTTTTGCGTCATTGAATTTTGTGTCATTCTCAAACGGCTTTCCCTCAAACACATTATGAAGGGCGTTTAAACAACCCCATAATACTTTACGGTCTATTTTGTCTTTAAAATCTTTTACTTCAGTGTTGACAAGATCACTTCCTACAAATCCTCTGTTTTTTAATTCTTTCAATTCTGTCTCAAATTCTTCCACTTTTCCTGCGTATTCATCTATGATTTTTTTCACTTCTTGTTCTTGTTCGGTTAGTTCAGATTTTTCTTCGTCGGATTCTCCTAATTCTTTAATTTTAGCTTCAATTTTTTTCACCAACTCATCAAATCTGTTGTTAATAGCCTCAACCTTAGAGTCTTTACTCAAAAGATCTGTCCAGAAGTTTATAGCCTCGACATCTTCAGGTCTTGTGTCAACAATTTCTTTCTTAAACTTGTCCCAGGCATTTTCAGTGACTTCCTCAAATGTTATTAAAATATCTCGCTTACTAACCGAGCCAGCATCTAATCCGTCTAGTTTAGCCATTTCGGAGGTTGTTGAAATAGCTTCTCTTTCAGCTACTATTGGCTCGTACTTAGCGATTATTTCATTGATTTTTTTGTCAAGAGTTTTTTCTCCTTCAGGATTTGGTATTTCTTTTTCTAATTCTTCAATTTGTTTTGATAGGCTTTCTATTAATTTATTGAATTTTTCATTAACTGTTTTAATGCCATAGGCTTCTGGCTCTGTTAAAAATTCCATGTAAGAATTGTCATCAATAATAGTTTCAGGGTATAGATTATAAACTTTTTGTTTAAACTCTTTGTAAATTTTTTCTGTGTTTTCTTTAAATTTTTCCACAATAGCAAGATCGCTAAGTGAGTCAGCATCTAATTGGTCCAACGTCGCCATTGCGTAAATTATAGAAGTTTCTCTATCGTCTAGTATGTCTAGATAATCTATAACTATTTTCTTTCGTTCTTCCCTGATTAGCTCAAGATTTTTTTCTCTTTCCTCCTCGGTCAATTCAGAGGGATTCTCAGTTTTCTTGGCCAATTCTTTTTCTTTAAGCTTTTTATCTTTTTGTTCGGCAAGTCCGCCCACACTATTGGCAAATTTTTGTAAGGCATCTTTCACCTCCCTTTTTTGCGCCTCATCAACCTCTTGCTTTGTCACTTTAATTTGGAATTCGTATTGCTCAATTTCACCATCTACTATGCATGAAAGGGTTATTGGTGAAATTCTTGATTCATTAATATCCTCGTTTATTTCTTCTGTCTTTTCTCCCACTTTTGTTTTTCCTATTTTCTCTTTTCCCACTCTCACCTCTCCCACCCCTGTTTTTTCTTCTTCCTCTCTAGTAGCCAATCTTTCTTTATATTCTTTGGCAGATTGAAGTATAATATTGTCATTTTCTTTAACTTTCTCGTTTATATCTGTTTCAGAATTATTTTTTTCTAACGCAACAATACTATCTTCGGCTTCAGGGTCGCCTAAGATGTAGGTCTCGGCATTTACATTAGCCTTTAGAATTTCATTGCACTTGCTCCATATAATTTTTGCAATCCTGTTTATAGATTCAACATCATCTTCGGTTTCTACTTTTTTCTCACTAACTGTCTTTAATTTTTCTATTTTTTTATCAATGTCTTTTTTTAAACCTTCATAGCTATCCCAAATTTGGTTGCCTCTTTGATTTTCTGATATTGTAACTCCATAATTATTAGAGAACCTTTTTGTCATGTCTGCTTGATTTTCGTTAACTCCGTTCCTGATTCTTCCAAGCTCTTTAATGTCTTGAGTCTGTTCCACTCTTTCTTTATACATATTTAAAACCTCAACATAATTATCAAGAAAAATATTTATTTTTTCTTCTCTTTCTCCCTCAGAATTTGGAATTTTTTCTAATTCTTTGATTCTATTCGCTATCTTTATCTGTAAGTTATTAAATTTGTCAAGAATTTCTGCAAAATTTTGATTCTTTCCATGGAGGTCATCCCAATAATTCTGGATGCTTTTCTCTTCGTCAGAGCTAAGTTTTGTGTCCATAATTTCTCGTGCGAAGCTGGTAAAAGATTGGTTCACTTCCTCATCAAATTTTTCTAAATTTTTATTCTCAAGTATCGCAAAAGCGTTTTCCGCAGTAATTATTATTGGCTCATACTTGGCAATTACCATGTCTATACTAGCGGCTTCCTGTTGTTCTTTACTTTGCTTAGACTCCTTCTCTTTAGGATTTTCTAATTCTTCTATTTTAGTTTCTATGCTACTTATTAACTCCTTAAATCTTTTTGTAACGCCTTGTATTTTTTCATTTTCCCCTATGATTTCTATATAAGCATCATCTTCAATATCTTTAGGTTTTATGCTAGTAACTTCTTTGGAAAGTTTGTCGCGATGTTTTTCAATAACTTCTTTAGATAATGTTAAAAACTCCGATGGGCTCAATGTTGTAAGCTCACTAGGGTCTAAGTTGTCTATCTCAGTTTCTTTCTCGGTTAGCATCGTGTCATATTTTCCAATTATTTCGCTCAACCCAGGAATGCCTTGTTTCTCTTGGTTTTCCGTGTTTTCAACAATAATAGTTTCGCCAGTGGCTTGGGCTATTTGTTCTTTTGCTTCAATTTCTGCTTTTTCTGCTTCGTTGGTTGCTTGTTCTGTGGCTTTTTCGATTTTCTCTCTGTCTTTTTCTGTAAGGCTTTCGTTCTTATTAGCTTCTTCCTCAAGTTTATTGCCACTTTCTTTTGTTAGTTTAAATTTTTCATTTATTTCTTTCATTAATTCATCTATCTCATCCCAAGAAGGGGACTCTTTTTTTTGTTCTGTTTCGCCCTCATTAAGATTATGGTCAACCTCTTTTTCGGAATTTTTTATTTTATCTGGCATATTTATTTTTTTAAATTATCTTGCAGGGCCTTTATTTGCCGCTTTTCGGCTGTTTTAATAATATTTAAAATTTGCGTGTCTCGTTTTTTATAAATAGCGTCAACCTTAAGTAAAAAATCCGCATAAATTTGTTCAACTTTAGCCATGGTTTCCGGGCTATAAGTTTTTTTTGCGGGTTGAGCAGTTTTTTTTGTTGGCATATAATTTAAAATTATGCTGGGCATTACTTATTTTTGCTTAATATTTTTTTAAGCTCTTTGGCTTTTTTCTCAACTTCTTTTTCAATTTTAGCGTCTTTTTTTTGAAATTTATCCAGCTCTTTTTCTATTTTCTTTTTAAATTTTTCGTCAATATCTTTTGTTTGGCTGTCTAAGTATTTGGCTTCCAGGATATCTAAAAGCTGTTGTATTTGCTCTATGCTCATTTCAGGGAGTATGGCCAGCCAAGATTCTTTGATGTCTTCTGGCATTGTGGAGTTGGCTAGCAAAAGCCCTAGTTTTTGAGCTTGGGCCACAAGAGATATTGTAATTTCTTGCTCTTGGGTTAACGCTGTTTCCTTATTTTTTTTCGCCATATTTTTTGAGTTAAAACCTTATAATTATTCTATTTTAGATTGCTAAAAGAGTTAAGTCAATGTTGTGTATAATGCAACCCAATTTTGGACTCCTCGGATGTTTTAAATATTGTTTGAGACTGTTGCCAATTCATAATAAATTGTATCGGAGAAAGTTTGTTTTGGAAAGCGTGATGAACCCTTAAAGTGTTGTAGAAAATTAAGTAATCAATCAACTCTTGATTAAACTCGTCAGGATTAAGTAGTAGATATTCCTTG
>JAUSHZ010000030.1 GCA_030648255.1 bacterium | reverse complement strand
ATGTGCAATGTCTTGTGGGTCTTGTGATAAATGTACCAAGTCTTGTTTGTCTGTAAAAAAGCTGGTGATAAAAATACTTTTGGCTAGAGGCACTATCTGCCTTAGCATTTGTTTAAAGTATTTACATTTTTTAAAAGCAATTAAAAAATTAAATTTTTGATTGGGAAAAATCTTTTTTATTGCCGCCAAGAATGTGGCCATTTTTTGCGGGTTATGCGCCCCATCAATAATTACAACTTCATTATTAATTTTTTTTATCTCCATTCTGCCTGGAAAATTGGCAGATTCTAGTGCAGCTTTAATTTTTTTGATGTCAAATTCGAACTGGTCCCTTTGAGCCAAATAGTAGATAGTAGCCAGGGCCAGACTACAATTTTCTGCTTGATGGTTCCCTAGCATCCCTAACTTAATATTTACACTTGCACCTGGAAGGTGTGAGCGCAAGGTTGTAAATTCTTGGGTGAGTGTGACATTTGTAAAATCCACGCCTTTTTTGACCCAGAACAGGTTGGTACTTCTTTCCTTGGCAATTTTTTCAACCACTTTTTTTGCCTGTGGCAATTGTTCGGTAGAAAAAACTACATTGCCATTTTGGATGATTTCTGCCTTTTGCAAAGCTATTTTACCAATTGTTTTACCCAGTATATTAGTATGATCCAAACCTATTTTAGTCAGCATTGCCACTTTTGTTTTATTACTTACAGAGTTTGTTGCATCATATAGCCCACCCATGCCGGTTTCCATCACTGCAAACTCGACCTTTTCCTTAAAGAATATATAAAAAGCCAGGACTGTTAAAAGCTCGAAATAGGTTACTTTGCCAAACTTTGAGCGGCTTACCTGATCAATAACAGGAACCAGTTTGTTTAGATAGTGGGTAAACTTTTCCTGGCTTATTAATTGGTTATTAATTTGTGTTCTTTCCCTGATATCGATTAGATGGGGAGAAATAGAGAGGCCACTTTTTTGTCCTAAACTGGACAGAAGCAAACTAACTAAATATGCAGTTGATCCTTTGCCTGATGTGCCCGCAATATGGATTACTTTGATTTTTTCCTGGGGGTTGCCTAGCAATTCAAGAAAATATTTAGTCCTGGCCAATCCCCAATCTGCAGAATATGTTTGAGATAAACTTTCCGGGATATATGAATAAAGGTATTCCTGGGCACTTTTGAAGTTGGCTAATTTCATGAATGAATTTTAACGTTTGGTGGGATATAATACAAATTATGGCCAAGTTGCATTTGAAAGTTGTTACTCCTGAAAAACTAATCATAGACGAAGAGGTAGATGAAGTTGTGGTTACTACCGACTTGGGAGAAATAGGTATATTGCCGTTTCATGCTAATCTAATGTCTAATGTAGTACTTGGTGAAATGAGGATTAAAAATGGTAGCCAGGTTAAAGTTTTGGCGGTAGGCTCTGGATTGTTGCAGATGACTGATAATACATTGTCAGTTCTGACAGATTTGGCTCAAGGGGTTGAGGAGATTAATGAAAAAGAGATTGAAGAGGCCAGAGCAAGGGCGCAAGCAGCTTTGGAAAAAACCTTGACTGATGAAGAATATGCAGAAACCCTAGCAGTTTTGGAAAGGTCTTTGGCGCAGCTTAGAGTTAAAAGAAGGCACAAGGTTAGATAATTTTCCCCCGTATTTTACCCACAAAAAAAGCCCCTTACGGGGCTTCCTTTGAGAACTTGTTTCCCGAATATTTCAAACTTACGTTTAAAATACCGTTTAGTTTACTAGATTGCTCTAACAAACCATGGAAGCAAGTTTGAGAATATTAACAACTTGCTAGCTCTTTGTCAACACCCAAAATGAAAGCTATTATATTGGTTATACATATTTTATTGATTCGTGTTATACTTACACACATGGGAAATTTTAATCGTAATAGTTCAAGTCGGGGTGGAGGTTTTAATAGAAGAAACTTTGACGACCGTGGTTCTAGGTCTGTGGAGATGCACAAAGCAATTTGTGATAAATGCGGCAAAGAATGTGAAGTGCCTTTCAGGCCAACCGGCGGCAAACCAGTTTTTTGTAGCAACTGTTTTGACAGAAACAATAATTCAGACGTGAGGAGGCCAGAAAGGGATAACTCTAGAAGGCCTGATTTTAATGAGAGGCAAATGTTTGATGCCGTGTGCGATGAATGTGGTAATCGTTGCCAGGTGCCGTTTCAGCCAACTTCCGGAAAACCAATTTATTGTAGCAACTGCTATGAGGGCAAAAACGGTGCTGCAGATAGAGGTAACAACAACAGAAGCAACTCACCTGATTACAGCCAACAGTTCCAATCACTAAACGCCAAACTAGACAGTATTTTAAAAATGCTCACAGCTACAACTGGTCCTGAAGTAGAGTTAGAACATGTGGTAAGTGAAATAGCAGCACAAAAACCTGTAAAAAAAGCTAAAGCTCCTAAAAAGTCAGCCCCTGTTGAAGTTATTTAGAAATTACCTTTTCGTGGTTTAAATACATTTGGATTCTTTCAAAATGGTCAAATGCAAACTCTTCCTCTTTTGGTAACTTATTTAGATTAAACCATTTAATTGCCACAGATTCATTGTCTGG
>JAUSHZ010000026.1 GCA_030648255.1 bacterium | reverse complement strand
TTAGGATTTAAGAAACCTTTAGAGGTTATGTTGGAGAACAACCAATTCAAAAATCCAGATGTTTTTGTTATGATAGATTCAATCGTCAAACCAAACAATAATTTAATCCCAAGTGTTCGGTTTCAGGGCTGAATCCACATTACCTACTTCCAATTATATTTTATCACAAAATAAGAAGCTTTGCACATATTTGTACAAAGCTCCAATTACCGAGGACAAAAAACAAAGGATCTAAAATCCAAAATTCAATGTCCTAAGAACTAACTTGCACAGCCAACGGAGGGGTAGTAAGCATGCCAACGGCTGTCGAGCCAGTCGTAGTACCAATGCCAATCGCCATCGTCGACCCGATACAAGTAGAGAATGCTGCGATCGCCGTCGGGACTGCGAAGAACAGTGCCAGGAAAATCCATAAAAGAAACTTCTTGAGTTTTATACAAAAACTCAAGAATACTGTTTTCTTTTTTGGCTTGATAATCTTCCCAAAGCCCGCGGAAGACATTACCTCCAAACGGAATAAAGCCGGACATTTCTTTCAGACGGCGAAGTTTCTCTTCTCCGGTGATTCGGTTTTCGCCTTCTCTAAGACAGGTCATAAAAAGAAACTTGCTAACTTCAACCTCGGTGAGCAACGAGCGTGGATCTTCCTCAACAATTTCCCAACCCTCGCCAAGGAGCTTGATGAGCTCTTCGGGATTGAGTGTTTTGGTTAGAATCAACTTATCTGTAGCTTGTTTAGCCATGACGATTCCTCCAATAAAAATAGAAAAACTAGTTATTAAACAGCAAACCTGATAACAACGATACACTACAACAAAAGATATAATTAGTCAAGGTTGCAACAATATGAATTTTCGGGTATATTAAAAAAGACGCGGAAGCGTTTCGGAAAAAGAATAGTTAATTATTATGATAGCGAAAACAGTAAAAAAATTAAAAACAGATATTATCTGTCCGCCAAAAGTTGGTGAAATTATTGAAGGCACAATTATCAACCGAGCCAAGAGTGCCCTTTATGTTGATTTGGGCTCAAAAGGAATTGGCGTTATCTTTGGCAAAGAGTTTTTTGACTCAAAAGCAGCCCTAAAAAGCTTAAAGCCCGGAGATACTATTTCTACAAAGCTTATTGGCCTTGAAACAGAAGATGGCATGAGAGAGCTTTCTATGGTGGGAGCCAATCAGGAAATGGCATGGAAAGACCTAACCGAAGCCCAAGAAAAGCAAACTATTTTTGAAGCAATTATTGCTTCAGCCAATAGAGGGGGGTTAATATGTATGATAAATGGCATTCAAGGGTTTTTGCCAACAAGCCAGCTTTTGCCAGATAATTTTCCAAAAGTGGAGGGAGCAGACCCTTCAAGAATTGCCACAGAATTGCAAAAATTAGTTGGCTCAAAAATAAAAGTGCGAGTCTTTGATTTGAATCCTTCAGAGAATAAATTAATTCTTTCTGAAAAAGCTACTAAAAAAGAGGAGCTTGAGGAAAAAATGCTTAAATTTAGACCAGGCGAAATAATACAAGGCGAGATTAGCGGAGTAACCAGCTTTGGCGCTTTCCTGATTTTTGAAGGAGGATTGGAAGGGCTTGTTCCGTCTTCGGAAATCCCAGAAAAAACCGATTTAAAAATTGGCCAAAAAGTCAGAGCAAAAATAACCGAAGTAGCCAATAATAAAATTTATTTGTCTCTAAAAGTGTAAATAAAGTTATGTCTAAGATCTTAAAAAATTTCGGGATAGTTATTTTAGTTTTTATCGCCATATCAGCTGTTTTTGCTTTGCTTAACCCGCAAGCCCTGCAAAAAACTCCGGAGCTTGCTTTAAGCGTGTTGGTACAGAAAATCAACGAAGGCCAAGTTACTAAAATTGATGTTTCGGGAACAGCTCTAAATATTGTATTTAAAGATGACACAAAAGCCATTTCTCGAAAAGAAATTGGCTCGTCTTTAGACCAAATTCTAAAAAACTATAATGTAAGCCAAGAAAATTTAAACCAAGTTGAAGTAACGGTTAAGCCAGAAAAAAGCGGGTTTTTAGACTGGCTTATACCACTCTCTTTTATCTTGCCTTTAGTAATTTTTGGTATTTTCTTTTGGATGATCGTGAGGCAAGGAAAGGGCGGAGCGGGGCAAACATTTTCTTTCTTAAAATCTCCAGCCAAGCTTTTTGATTCAAATAGTAAAACAGCAGAAAAGATTACTTTCAAAGATGTAGCTGGGCTTGAGGAGGCTAAAGAAGAAGTGGCGGAGATTGTTGAATTTTTGAAAGTTCCTCAGAAATTTTTGGATATGGGGGCTAAAATTCCCAAAGGCGTTTTATTGATTGGCCCTCCAGGCTGTGGTAAAACTTTGTTGGCTAGAGCCATATCCAACGAAGCTGGCGTGCCTTTTTACTCAATGTCGGGCTCTGAATTTATTGAGCTTTTTGTGGGAGTTGGTGCAAGCCGCGCCCGTTCTCTTTTTGAAACAGCCAAGAAAAATGCGCCTTCCATAATTTTTATTGACGAAATAGACAGTATTGGAAAAGTAAGGGGTGTTGGTATGGGAGGTGGCCACGACGAAAGAGAACAAACTTTAAATCAAATTTTAGCTGAAATGGATGGTTTTGAAAAAACTACCAATGTAATTATTTTAGCGGCCACCAACAGGCCAGAATATTTAGACCCTGCCCTATTAAGGCCAGGCCGATTTGATAGAAGGATAATTTTAGATGAACCAGACATAAAAGGCAGAGATGAAATATTAAAAATTCACTCAAAGGAAAAACCTCTTTCTCCAACCGTTGTTTTGCGAGAAGTGGCCGAAAGAACCCCGGGGTTTTCGGGAGCTGATTTAGCAAACCTAATGAACGAAGCAGCTATTTTAGCCACCAGAAGAAATCAAAAACAAATTAACCAAATTGATATTTTAGAATCAATTGAAAAAGTCTTATTAGGCCCTGAAAGAAAAAGCCATTTGCTGTCCCAAAAAGAAAAAAAGGTTTGCGCTTTTCACGAAGCTGGCCACGCTTTGGTTTCGGCCTTCTTACCCGAGGCAGAGGATGTGCGTAAAATTTCTATTGTTTCCCGAGGCATGGCTGCTGGATACACTTTGGCTTTGCCAAAAGAAGAAAGAAGAATCCGCACTAAAAGCGAGTTTCAAGCCGAGCTTGCGGTTTTGTTGGCTGGGTATACAGCCGAACAGATTCAGTTTAATGAAATTTCCACTGGCGCTTCAAACGACTTGGAAAAAGCCAGCCAGTTGGCCCGTAAAATGGTAACCAAATACGGAATGTCAAAACTTGGGCCAATCTCTTTTGGTAAACGAGAAACTTTAGAATTCATTGGCTATGAGCAAGAAACAGAAAGAAATTACTCGGACAAAATAGCTTTTAGCATTGACCAAGAAACCGAAAACTTTATCAAGCAAGCCCAAGAAATTGCCAGAAAAACTTTAACAGCCAAGAAAAAACTATTTGAGAAAGTGGCCAACATCTTAGTGGCTAAAGAGTCAATTGAAAAAGAAGAGTTCGAACAGTTGATAGGACTGAAAAAATAACTTATTACCACAGCTAAAAGCGCGTGTAGCTCAGTGGTAGAGCGCTTAACTTATAATTAAGTGGTCGGAGGTCCGATCCCTCCCACGCGCACATGGAGTTCTTTTATTTCAAAATACTGATGGTATAATGGATACATGCAATCAAGATGGTTCGAGTTAAAACCCAAAGCTATAAATCTTCGGAAGAAAGGCCTCTCTATTGTCAAAATAGAGCTTCTTTTGGGAATACCACGCTCCACTCTTAGTGGTTGGTTTAAAGGCATTGAATTATCACAAAAACAAAAAGATAAACTACTGCAAAGCAAGAAAAATGCTTTAGTAGAAGCTAGAAAAAAAGCTACTTTATGGCATAATGCCCAAAAAAATAATCGACTAAAAGAAGCAGAGAGTCAAGCAATAGAATTGCTGAAAAAAATAAATTTTTCAGAGAATAAAATTCTAGAGTTGGCATTATCAATGCTATATTTAGGCGAAGGATCTAAGGTTGATAAAAAAACTTCTTTAGGAAGCTCAAATCCATTAATATTAAAATTTTTTCTGTCTGTTATCAGAAATATCTATAAAATAGACAATAAGAAAATAAAATGCCAACTAAATTTAAGAGCCGATCAAAACATAAACAAAATGAAAAAATTTTGGTCAAAAGAATTAGACATACCAATTAAAAATTTTGGATATGTAGGGGTAGATAAAAGAACCGCTGGCTCAAAAACGTATTCAAGCTATAATGGTGTCTGTCAAATTCATTGTGCAAATGTAGCAATTCAAAGAAAGCTAGTATTTCTTGGTGAAATATTCTGCAAAAGGATAGTCGAAAAATATTCGGGCGTGTAGCTCATCTGGTCAGAGCGTCGCATTGACATTGCGGAGGTAACAGGTTCGATCCCTGTCACGCCCACATAAATCCCCTGTTGGGGTTGTATTTTTCCCTATTTTTGCTAAATTTAAAGCCATAATGTAGAATAAAAATATAAACCGTATGACATTAACCAAACAACAACAATTTACAAAAAGCTTTCTGAAAACCGATATGCCTGAAATAAAAGTTGGGGATACTGTTAAGTTGCACCAAAAAATTAAGGAAGGAGAAAAAGAAAGAATTCAGATTTTTGAAGGCGTGGTCATTGCCCAAAAACACGGCAAGGGCGTGTCTGGCTCCATGATTGTGAGAAAAATAATTGACGGGGTTGGCGTGGAAAAAATGATACCCCTGCATTCTCCAAATCTAGTTAAGGTTGAGATAATTGCTCATGGAAAAACCAGAAGAGCAAAACTTTATTTCTTAAGAGATAGAATTGGTAAAAAATCTAAACTTAAAAGAAAAGAGATTAATAGAAATAAATCTCTAAAAGTTCCAGAAACAGTAGCAGAACAAACTCCAGAACAAACCGAGGCCTAATGGGGCTTCTGCGTCCGGGTGGCGGAATTGGCAGACGCGCTAGCCTAAGGAGCTAGTGAGGTAAAACTCGTGGGAGTTCAACTCTCCCCTCGGACACTCGCGAGGGCGATTAGCTCAGTTGGCTAGAGCGACTCATTTACACTGAGTAGGCCAGGGGTTCGAATCCTCTATCGCCCACATCGCCTCGCCGAAGTTTTAACGAAGGCGGGCAGAAAAGCATAGGCCGTGGTAGCCAAGTTGGTCAAGGCGAACGACTGAAAATCGTTTCATCTCAGTTCGATTCTGAGCCACGGCACATAATAAAATAGGAATTTAGGCGGGCGTAGTATAGCAGTCATTACACGGCATTGCCAATGCCGATACGCCAGTGCGACTCTGGTCGCCCGCTCATAAATCTTTCTCTCTTGGGGTAGGGGGGTTAAAGCCATAATATGGCTTTAACGGGCAATTTAGCCAAATACTTTTGGCGTAAAATTGCCCCGGGGCTCGCCTTTTTAGGCGAGCTTCCAGGAGCCCAAAATGCTTGATTTCCTTGACATAATATGCTACAATTGGGGCATAACCCCAAGGCGAGAAAGGGGGTAAAATTTGAGAGACCACACAAAATATGCTAGTGAAAGATAAGTTGCGTTTGGTGGCCATTCTGGCATTATCAGGCGTATTCGGGGTGTATTTTTTAGGCCTCAAGGTTCAAGCAGAAAACGGGGTGGTAATGGAAGAATTGGCTCATAACCTGTCGGTTATTGAAAACACAACCTTGCTTCCAAGCGCCCAGCCTCCCGTGCCAGATGTTTCACAAACAATGAACGTGGTATTAACTGCTTACTCTTCATCGGTTGATGAAACTGATGACACTCCTTTTATAACCGCATCGGGCCGAACTGTTCAAGATGGAATTGTCGCTAATAATCTTTTAAGATTTGGCGATAAAATAAGAATTCCTGAACTTTTTGGAGATAAAATATTTGAGGTTCAAGACAGAATGAACCAAAGAATGGAATCCTATCACTTTGATATTTGGATGCCTTCAAAAGAACAAGCGCTTCATTTTGGCTTTCAAAATGCCGAAATTGAAATCGTTGATTAATTTTAATGTTTCCTAATTAGCGTTTACTCAAATTTCCGCTAACCAAAAACCCCATTGTTCTACTCTGGGGTTTTTGGTTGCAACTATTTTCTTAACCTTTATAACTACTCAACATTTTCTTTAAAGTTTTATACTCAAGTTCGGCTATCTTGCGAGATTTTGGCAAAAGCCCTAAATCGCGCCAATCTCTTTCTATTTTGTCTAGGTCAATTTTAACCATTTCTTCCAAAGAATGCTCGGGGTGAAATTTAAAATAAGTTAAGTAAAAAATACTTCTAAAATGCGATAAAGCGTCGGCTGTGGCCACCACTTTTTCTTCAAGCGTTTCGGGCGCATAATCTTGGTGATTGCGATGCTTCAAAACACAGCTCTTAATTTTTTCTATTTCTTCTTGGTTTAATTTATAATTTATTAAAATCTCTCCGGCCACCTTAGCTCCGTCAATATGATGATTCTTTTTAACAGCTAAAATTTCTTCTTCATTTCTTGCGTAATAATGGGCAATGTCATGGAGCCAACAAGAAACTAAAACAATTTTTTTATCAGCCTGCGGGTAAAGCTTCAATAAATCATTTGCGGATTCAACCACTTCTTTTTGATGTAAATTATAAAACCACATCCAGCCATTTTGTTTAGCTAGGCCAATAATTTGCTTTTGCACCTCTTGAATAATTTTTTGAAAAGTAACATTTGTCATATTAAAACCTACTCAATAGTATATTCCCAGCCTGATTGCCAACTCTTTGTTTTTCTCCAGTCTTCTCCAATTGCCTGTTGCCATGTTTTGCCTTTCAATAAAACGTCCAAAGCCAGTTGGGGCCCTTGATGAGCCACAATAGCAACGTGTTTGCCATTATAATTTTCTCTTAAAAAATTTATAAAATCAGCCATTCTTTTTTCTACATCTTTGTAGCTTTCTCCGTTTTGGAATGGTTCATCAATAAACTTAGTCATGTCCTCCTTAAACTCTTCGGGTTTTTGGTTGAAGTCTCCGTAATTACACTCTCGCAATCTGCTGTCTGGAATTATTTTATATTTATCTTCAAAACCAAAATTGGCTGAATCAACGGCTCTTTTTAAATCCGAGCAAAAAACAACATCAAAATGTTTATCTTGCACCAAGGGGCCAAGTTCCTTGGCTTGCTTAATACCAAGCTCTGATAATTCCCCGTCCACCCAGCCAGTGGCTAGCCCCTGCTCATTATCCGTTGTTGTGCCATGAACAAAATAAGTTATTTTTACTGCCATAATTTTATTTTTTTATTATAAAATATCCAACTTTATCTCATTTGGGTAAAGAAGCATAAAGGGGTAACCAACGTAGTTTCTTTTTATTGCGCCACAGCCCAAGTCTTTTAAAAATTTCACCATTTCTGATGTAACTTCTTTTGGGTCAAGCTCGTGGTTTTCACCCTTATACTCAATTTCAACAAAGTCTCCCAAGCCCTTTATTTTATCAATGGCCACCTCATAATCTTTATAAAGAAAAATATCTCTTTCTTTATCAACAGTTATTAGGGGCTTAATATCAATAACTGTAAAGATTTTTCTTAGTTGATCCAAGTTTTCAATTTTTGTTTCGTATTCGTCGGCATATTGGGTTCGGCCATCTTTATCTGCATGCCAATTTTTGTAGGTAGTAGAAAACACGCCGTTGCTGTTTCTTAAACGAAGCCACTCAACAGCCGGCCTAACCCCTAAAAAATTGCGATGGGTAGGAGTAAAATACTCGTCTATTTGGTGGCGTTTTTCCTGAAACTTAGCACTAGCTTTCAGAAAATCCAGCAACGGCCCAATATTATCCACCTGAACCTGTATTTCTATTTCTCTATCTACCATTATTTTATAATATTATTTTTTTGCTCAAAAACCCGATAATGCTACCCAAAATTGCAGACATTGCTAAAATTATCAAAACAGATTTTGGGTCGCTTTTTGCCACAATAATAACTATTGGCAAAGACATAATTACCGCAACTATCAACCCCTTTAGCCAGCCCTCAACACCAGGTATTTTAATAAAGGTAATAATAAATCCCAAAACTAACCATTGAATAAAAGCCGAGGCAATCGCATATCTATCCAGCTTCTGAATTAACATTGGCAAAACATCAATCAAGCCAGCTCCTGCTCCCAAAATTAAAGATAACAAAATATTATTCATAATTTTTTGTTTTTAATTTTTCATTTTTATTTTTTAATTTTCTTGGTGCCCGGGGTGGGAATCGAACCCACACGCCTTTTGAGCACATCATTTTAAGTGATGCGAGTCTCCCGTTTCTCCACCCGGGCATGTTAATTGTCAATTGTTAAATGTTAATTGTTATGCTTGGAGGCCGAGGCGAGAATCGCACTCGCGTGTAACTCTTTTGCAGAGAGTCGCCTTACTACTTGGCTACTCGGCCATATATTTTACCGTACTACTTGCCTGCCCGCCGAAGCCCCTGGCGAAGGTGGGGCTACTCGGCCGAGCTTTCTTTCGCTGAAATTTCATCTAAAATTTGCTCAATTTTTTCTTGGTTGTTTGGGCCAGTATATGGCAAAAACTTAATTCTAGGGATCCGCCTTAACCTTATTTTTTCATTTAAGGCCTGGTGCAAAAAATGGGCGTGACTCTTTAAAACATTTATCACAAATTCGCTTTCTTTTTCTGGAATAACAGAAACAAAAATTTCCGCCCAAGATAAATCGCTAAAAATCCTCACACTCATTACTGTAGCTATAACCCCCTTGGGAAAATCAATTTCCTGTGAAATAACTTTTGCCAGCTCTTCTTTTAAAACCTCTGTTAATTTTCCCAATCTTTTTTCATCCATATTACAATGTTCCTTTTTGCTTTTCTTCTTTGTAAATTTTCAAAATATCGTCAATTTCAATTTTAACATCACCGCTAAACATCATGCCAACCTCTTGCCCTTTTATTGCTTTGCCCACCTCATTTTTTTCTCTTTCCAAGCTTTTTATCCTGCCTTTGCCAATCATTTCATCATCCCTAAACACTTCAACCATTGTGTTTTTTGTAAATTCTCCCTCCAGAACTTTCCCTCCAATGATTTGCGTGTCTTTGGCTTTTTTAAAATAAGCAATAATTTTTAATTGAGATAAGTCAATTCTTTTAATTTCAGGAGCCAGCACTAAAAGCATTTCTTGCCTTGTTTCTTGCACCATCTCATAAATTACCTCAAATGTTTTTATTTTAACTCTTTTTTGGCGGGCAAACTGTTTTGTTGATTCATCTACTTTTACCCTAAAGCCAAATATAGCTCCGTTAGAACTTTCTGCTTCCCTAACATCGGCTGAGGTAATATCGCCAACACTATACCTTAACACATGCAACCCAACTTTATCAGAAGGAATACTTGATAAAACATGCTCTACTGCTTCCAATGATCCATGGACATCAGCTTTTACAATAACATTAAAAATCTTTTTTATTTCGCCATTTTCCTGTTCATTTTTTGCTTGCATTGGCTTGTCTTGGACCTTAGCAACTTTAGCTATTAAGCTATCTCTTGCCTTATCTAAGCTTTCATAAACAAACGCCACCTCTCCCACAACTGGAGGAATTTCAAACCCCAAAATACGGCAGGGCTGGCCTGGTAAAACTTCTGCAATTTCTTTATTTTGAAAATTTAACAATCTTTTTATTTTTCCAAAGGCCGAATTAGTACCCAAAATATCCCCATTTTTTAAAATGCCTTTTTCTAAAACCAAAGTGGCAATAGCTCCTTTTTTTGCATCCAACGAACTTTCAATAACCGTGCCTTCTGGATTAGCGCTTAAGTCGGCTTTTAGTTCTTCCATTTCAGCTATTAATAAAACAGTTTCTAAAAGTTCTTTTATGCCTTGTTTCATTTTGGCTGAAACTTTAACCGAGAGAATTTTTCCGCCCCATGACTCAGTTAAAACATCAACTTGCGATAATTGCTGTTTTACTTTTTCAACATCAACTCCGGGTTTATCAATTTTATTAAAAGCCACCAACATTGGAATATTAGCCGTTTTAATAAACTTGATCGCTTCTTTTGTTTGGTCTTTTACGCCCTCCGCAGCATCAATCACCAAAATGGCAATGTCTGCCACCTTAGCTCCCCGTTGTCGCATGGCTGAAAATGCCTCGTGCCCAGGGGTGTCAATAAATGTGATCCTGCTGTCGCCCACCATCACCTCATAAGCGCCGATATGCTGGGTAATCCCGCCTGATTCTTTGGCACAAATAACAAAATCCTCTCTTATGGCCTCCAAAAGAGATGATTTGCCATGGTCAACATGCCCCATCACCACCACCACTGGCTGCTTTATTTTCTTGTTTTCTATTTCATTTGTCATAATGGCATAATAACCCATTATGACAGTTATTTCAATCTTTTTTGGATTGCTTGGATAGTTAGTTCTCGCAAGGCGTCGTTGGCGATCCATCTGGCGGTTTTGTTGTCCAGTGCTTGGATTTCTTTAGCAACTTTAATTGCTTGTTTATTTAAAGTTAAGTTTCGTTTACCGATTTGTCGCAAAGCCCAATTAACCGCCTTTCTCACAAAATTCCGCTCATCTTGGGAAGCCTTAACAATAAACGGAAAAAATTCCACAAACTGGCTGTCTTTAGCTTTTTTATCATGAACCGCCAAAGACGCCATTAAAGCAAAGCCCGTTCTTTTAACGAATTCTTTTTCTTTTTGGCTGTATTCTTTGGCCTTAGCAAAAGCAAATAAGGTTTTATCAAATAAGTTCATACAAGCTTGGTCGCACACATCCCAAGAATCAAAACCACCAGCCCAAATATCCATTTGCTTTTTTGTCACTAATTCTGGCACATCAATTAACCCAGCCAAAATTCGGGCTTCATGGATTTCTGTTTGCCATAATTCCAAAGCCAACTTATGGTCTTTGCCAATTTCTTTAGCCATTAATCGCAAAACTGGCATTGAAACCCCTAAAGTATTTTTGGAGCTAATCCCAAACCTCGCCATCCCCTCAATATTTTTAGCACTAGCTTTCTGTTTTAATTTTTTAACAACTTCCTGACAATCCATAATTTTCTCCATTTTATTTTTGAAAAGCTTTTAATAATTTTGGGCGCTAAAAGCATACCCACAGCATAAAAAATAATTAAAACAATAAATAAAGATTTTCCTTTTAACAAAGAGGCCCCAACATAAATAGCGAGGGCTAGCGGGGCCAACATTCCTAAAAAGGACGCGAGAATAAACTTCCAATAATTCATTTTTGCCATGCCAGCGACAAAAGCAATCAAATCAGTATCCGCACTTGGCAGAAAGCGAGCAATAAAAGCAGTCTGCCAGCCGATTTTTTCTGTGTATATCCTTAACTTTTCTTTTTCTTTTTCATTTACTAGCTTTAAATATATCCCCTTCCTAATACGCGTTCCTATCCAATAGTTAATGCTTGAGCCAATAACTCGAACAAGCAACCCTAATAAAAACGCTATCCAAAAACCAAAAATAATTCCCCCTGCTATAGAAACAATTTCATTAGGCAATGATGGCACCATAATTGCAAAAATGCCCAGAACAACATAAACAGCCATAGCCCACTCTCCATAAGAAAGCGCCACGGCTTTAAACCCAGCTGGATCAGTAAAAATTTTAGCAACAGGAGTAAAAAATACTAACGGCAAAAAAATCAAAAAAAGAACTACGGCAGACAAAACAAGCAAAATCCAAAACCTCTGCCTTGAATAAAAACTAATAATTTTTTCAAGATACTTCATGGTTATTTTTCGTTCCAGTCGGTTCTGGTGCCGCCCCTTTGCGCTATTTTATAATCAAAGCCATTGGGATACCTCTTCTTTACTTTTTCTATATTCCCCTCAATAACTTCTTGCAAATCCCAGCCATAAAAATTACAAATCATAGCAATATACCACAAAGTATCGCCCAAATTTTCTTTTATGCCCGCTGTTTGGTCATTTTTATGGCCAACGGTTTTTTTAATGCACCCAGCAATATCCCCAGCTTCCCCAGCCACACCCAAGCCCCACCACATAATTTCTTTTTCTTTATCTATCACCTCGCCTGGGGGCAAAGCGCTCCACTGACAAAATTTTTGATACTCATCTAAAAATTTATTTTTTTCTTCCATAAATATTGTTTAATTTTATTAAACCCATTAAGAATAAAGGTTGCTGTGGGTGTCCACATCTACAAAAATACATTCGTTTTCGTTTAGATATTTAAAAATCGCTCGCAAATCACCCGTAATATCTATACTGCGATAATCAGTATATTTCCCTTTTAATGGATGGTTTTCTAAAATTGGACTAAATGGATTTTCTAAAAACAATTGTAATCGCTCTTGGGATTTTTTCTTCTCGCCTGCTCTTAGCTTACTAAACTGCTTGTCAAAGTTTTTATGAAAATAAATTTTCATAAAGAAGAAAAGTATTTTTTTAATTCCCCAGAAGAGGAGACGGCAGAAGAAATGTTTTTGCCTCGATTAATATCATGCTCTATTGTACCCAACAAACTTTCTAGTTCGGTGGTCATTTGCGAGGCAACGCTAAAATTAACCGCCTTATTTCTCACAAACTGCCTCAAGTAAGCGTTTAAAACCGCACTCAAAGATAAACCAAGCTCTTGAGCAGTTTTTTGCGCATTCTCTTTTAAATCCTTTTTAGTTTTGATATTTATAACAGTGTTCATATACCTAAAGTATATACAATGGTTATGAGATGTCAAGCTTTATCTCACAACGCCAAGAGGCATGTACCAGCCTTGGGGCTTGGCACACACTGGGCATTTATCTGGGGCGGATTTGCCTTTATGGATATACCCGCAATTTAAGCATTTCCATTCAACCTCTTTTTCCGCCTCAAACATTTTTTTGCTTTCTAAAAGATTGGCTAAAATATTATATCTTTCTTCGTGCTTTTTTTCCACTTCAGCCACCTCTCTAAAAAAATCAGCGATTTTATTTTCACCTTCTTTCCTAGCTTCTTCCCCAAAACCAGGGTACATTATGCCCCATTCGTATTTTTCTCCGGCTGCTGCGTTGCGAAGATTTTCCAAAGTTTTAGCCAACGGATGAATATCATAAAAGTTAGTCATCTCCACGGTGCCAGTAATTTTTTCTAATTCTTCTTTAGCGTGCGCTTTTTCGTTATCAGCTGTTTCTTCAAAAACTTTAGCCACCCAAACCAAACCCTCCTTCATAGCGATTTCTGCGTAGTAAGTATATTTATTTCGCGCCATTGATTCCCCAGCAATGGCTTTGAGTAAATTTTCTTGTGTTTTGTTTGCCATAAAATTATTTTATTTTTTCTTTTATTATATCACATGAAAACTTTAAAAATTAAAAAGCTAAAATTATCAAACCAATTAAAATAACAAAAATACCTAAAAGTTTGTACTTATTCAGTTTCGCAGAAAACAATTTGGCCGATAAAATAGTAATAAATAAAAGATCTGTTTTTACTATTGCCTCGCTGTATCCAGGATTAGGAGCAAGGTCAAGCCCAATAATCTTTACAATATTGCCTAAAAATGAAAAGACGGTAGCGCTCGCAGTGAATAGGAAAAAAACTTTTAAATTTTCTTTTTCCGTAAAATATCCCCTTAACTTCTTTAAATTAAAGAAAGAGAGAAACAACAAGCAAAACCCAACTATAAACAAATTAATACTTTGTATAGAAAAATCCGTTGAAAGAAGTGTTGCTTTTTTAGTAATTAAAATAACTATCGCAACAGCAAGGCAAGCGCTAAAGGAAAATACATACCAAGGCAAGATACTATTTTTCTCGTTTGCAGTCTGTTTTTTATCTACAATAAGAAAAATTATCCCAGCAGTAATCAATATGGCCCCAAATAATTTAAAAAATTTGATTTCGCTACCGAACAAAAGCGTGGAAATAAAAATAGTAAGCACAAAAGAAAAATTTCTAATAGCCACTGCGTAGCCAGCATTAGGTGCTCTTTTTATCCCCTCAAAATCTGTCCAATTCCCTATCGCAGAAAAAAGTCCTCCAACAGATGTCAAAAGTAATAAAAATAAAAAATTATCCGAAGCAAAAACCAATGGCAATGACTGAAAACTAATCGACAAAAAACCAATAAATAAAAAAAGGAGTAAAAAAAATAAAATTTTTTCCGATGAAAATTTTAAATCTGTTGTGAGCTTTTTAACGCACAAAGTCATCCCCGTAAAAAATAATGCCGCCAAAATTGAATATACATACCAATCCATTTTTTTATTTTTTCTTTTAACGAATTATTTATAATAGCAAAAACTTCAAAATTTAAAAAGTCAACCCTCTAAGAGTTGACTTTTGGGCCTTAAAAAATACACTTAGGCCAGTTTTATAAAAATTTTTAGGAGGACGCATTACAATGAAAATAAAAATTTGGCACTTTCTTCTCCTGTCAGTTATCGCTTGCTTGGTTGTTATTATTTTTATAGACATTTTTAGGGCTGTTCCGCCACAGCTCTATGCAATTAGCCCTATCGCAGGCCAAATAATAGCAGTTGCTACTTGGCCTAAAATAAAAAAGTTGCTTTGGTAAATAAACAACCCCGATAACAAAATCATCGGGGTCGTCGCTTTCTATCTTATCTAACAAAAGTTAAAGCAAAGCCTTTTTTGTCTCCTCGGCCAGTTCGCCCAATCCTATGAATATAATCAGTATAGGTTCTTGGAAGAGTGTAATTGATAACGTGAGTAATATTGTTGATATCCAAGCCCCTTGCCGCCACATCAGTGGCAACCAGTATCTGCACTTGATTGTCTTTAAATTTAGATAAAGCCCTTTGGCGTTGCATTTGCCTTTTATCTCCGTGGATTGAATCGGCTCGAAAGCCATCTTTCACTAAATCCTCAGCCAATCTTTGCACTCCCCTTTTAGTTTCAGAAAAAATTAATACTTTTTGAAGTTCGCTGGTTCCAAGTAATTCTTTAAGGCGGTCAAATTTCTTGTTATCGGCAACGCGAACAACATCTTGGTCAACATTTTTTGCTGTCTCTCCTGTTGAAACTTGAATAAATACTGGGTTTTTTAAAAACTGATTTGATAATTCTTTAATTTTTGCTGGCAAAGTTGCCGAAAAGAACAGCGATTGATGCTCTTTTGGCAATTGGCCCAAGATTGCTTTAATTTCTTGCACAAAACCCATATCAAGCATTCGGTCAATCTCGTCTAATACCACAAATTTAAAGGCGGAAAAATCAATCATTTTCCGCTCTTTAAGGTCTTTTATCCTTCCGGGTGTGCCAATCACAAAATTCGGGTTTCTTCTTAAAGATGAAATTTGAAGATTGATTGGTATCCCGCCCACACAAATGGCAGAATACATTCCCATTTGCAAAGAAAACTTTCTAAACTCGTTTTCTATTTGTTGAGCTAGCTCCCTTGTGGGAGCAATTATTAACACTTTTTTCGATTTATCGCTAAAACATTTTTCAATTAGAGGAAGTAAGAATGCTGCTGTTTTGCCAGTGCCAGTGTTGGCAAGGCCAATTAAATCTCTGCCTTTTAAAATATGCTCTATTGATTGGTCTTGAATGGGTGTGGGAATAGAATAATTTCTGTTTGTTAAGTTTCTATTAATTTCAAAGCAAAAACCAAAATCCTTGAAAGTATTATTTATCTTTATTTCTTCTCTTGTTTGGCTATGGCTAGCCTTACTAATAAACTTTGACTCAATAATTGTTTCCCCCTTGTTTCGCCCAAATTTGTTTGAATTTGAAAAAACCCTAGCTGATCGGCTAGGCTTATTATTTCTAAAGCTTTTTAATTTATTATGATTATACATGAGCTATTATAATAGCAGAAAAGTTTGGAAAAGTCAAGGATGAAAAAACCGCTTTGGAAAAAGCGATTTTTTCATTTACATATGGCTTAGCAAAGTCAACTACTTCCCTCTAATAAGCCTCAATAGAACCATAATAATGGCTATAACAAGAAGAACGTGGATAAACCATCCTATTGTAGGAAAAGCTATAAATCCAACGAGCCATAATATTATGAGTATGATTCCAATAGTAAAAAGCATAAAATTATTTCTGATTATTTTTTGATTATTCTTAATTTATTATACCAAAAAATCGCTAATCTTTAAATGTCTTTTTCCCACCTCCATACATTCCCCAAAGCAAAACTAATAATTATCTAAAAATTAAAAGCCCTATAATATACGAAAAAAAATTCATCACTACAGACAACGCTAATAATTTTTTAGATTTTTCCTGCAGAGAAAAAACTAATAATTTCCATTCAGCTAAAACGATCAATAACTCTAAAAACAAAATTACCAATAAATTTACTTTGAAAAAAGAGAAGTGGTCATTAACTGCTAATAAATAGTTTAGAATTGGATTTGTAAAAAGATTAATAAAAATAATTGCAATAATCTCTATTTTCTTTCTAAATCCAAAGAAAAAAGCGACCGCCAGCTCGATTACTATCGTCAAAAACAGAGCTAAAAAATAGCTACTTATTAATGACATTTTTCTTTTTTCTTATGGCACGAATAACCAGCCAAGAAATTAACACCACTATTCCAACACCAACGCCTGCTCCAATAAAAACAATACTCCCTCCCGAAACAGGTCCTGGGGGTACGGGTATATCGGCATAGGCTTTTGATGTAGACAATAACGACCCGAGTAATAAGATGACTGATATTGATAAATAACTTGTTAACTTTTTCATAAATTATAATGATTATTAACTCCCCTAATTATAACACAACTTTTTTCTCTAGATAATTTTTGGAATAAATCCGTAAAGCACAATAAAGAGCCAGTGATGAAATAACAATAACTATGAAGACAAACAATTGTCCTCCTAGGATTTGTTTTAACCCACTAAAAGCTGGTAATGCGCCAAGTATCAACGCCAGACAAGTTAGGCCAAAGGCAAATCCTGGGCGACCATGCAATATATTTGAAACAACAACCAAAGTTATCGGCATAGTTATATTAAATAAAAACATTCCAATAATAGCCCAGTAGGGAATACCTGCACCAAGAACAAGAAAAGGAATCGACAGAACTAACGCCCCGACAGAGACCCGAATCCAACCAAACTTATCAGCCAAAATTCCACCAAGTCCCTTACCCAAAACAACCGCTAAAGTTAAAATTATTAATAGATCAACATTTACTTTCCACGGGAATACAAGCACCATCCCAACAAGCGAACGAATTGCGATTGATAGAAAAACTAAAAGTAAAATAAGTTTAAAGTAATTAAGCTTGTTTTCTTTAATTTCTTCTCGCTCATAATTCATTTCTGGCCTTTTAATAATAAACATTAAAAGGCACAAAACAGCTAAAATTAAAATAAAAGGCCACACAATGAATTGCCCACTTTTGCCAAGCAATGTCCCCACAAGAAGACCTAGCGCCCCTGGGGCAACATAAATTCCCGGGGCAGTCGCTTTTTTGGGAGTTAAATTCAAGCTAATACTGCCACCACCAATATGAAATAAGGCATTGCCTAGTCCTGCAAAAATAATGGCTACAATTGGAAAAAATAAAAAAGTAATAGCAGAAATTCCTATCAAAATACAACCCAAAAAAGCGGCTGCTCGTGGAGATTTGAAATAATCAGTAGCAAGGCCAAGAATTGCCTGAAGACTAAACGCCAAAACATTGTATAAAATTACCAAACTTATAAAGTTTGCTGTGCTAACAATCTGATTTTTGAAAATGCTAAAAATTACTGCAGCACAGATTGCATCAACAATAGCGTGAGTAGACCCATAAACAAAAAGGTTCGCGGAAATATTTTTTAGTGATAATTTTTTGTATTCCATAGAAAACTGTACAACTTTTTGGATCCAACGCCCCTAGGCCTTAAACATCTTTTTGATAAATTCAACTTCTTCTTTTAAAAACTTTTCGTTTTTAATTTTAATATCCTCCTCAATAATGATAGGGATTTTCGATTTAAATAACAGCTCTATTGATGAAAGAAAATCCTTGCTTACTATTCTTAATGATTGGTGGTCTTTGTTTCTGTATGCCCCGCTAAAATGAAACTGCGTTATCCTATTGCTAAAATTTTTAATTAACTTTTCTGTTTCGTGCCTTGACCAAGAATAGGCGTGAGAAACATCAACACAAAGCCCAATTTTAGGATATTTCTCAAAAATCTTTTTAAAATCTGAAATTGTTATATTTCTTTTTTTGCGTAAATTCTCGGTGGAAACTTTAAAATCAAATTTGTCTAAAATCTTTCTGTTTGGCAAACAATTCGGGTGGGTAATAACGTTTTTAGCATTAACTTTTTTATAAATATCTGAAATGATATTTAGTTGTTTTATTACTTCTTCTTCGGTGTTTTTTTCGTCCATATCAAAAGGAGCGTGTATTGTTACATAATTTAAGCCTTTCAAAAACTTTTCATTGTTTGAAGATAATTTAAATGCAAATAATTCTTCTCTTGAAGCAAAAGTCAATTCAACCCCGTCAACGTCCAAGTTTTTTGCATACTTGATAAAATCATTTCTGTTTTTTGTATCCTCCCATCTCCATATATTTCCCAAAGCAAAGCTAATAATTCTTGACATAGTTATATTAAATCCATGGTTAATCTTTTTTTAATTTTCTCAATCATAAAAAACCAATAATCGCCGTGAGGCACAAATTTCTCTGGCTTACTTTTTAATTCCTCTTCCAATTTTGCGATTGGGAAAAAATCAACGTCGTCAACTTCTTCGGTTTGCAAAACTAAACTGGCAATTGAACCGTCGTATCTAAATAAATATACATAATAAAACTCTTTGTTGTCTATTTCGCCCGAAATTAGCTCCTTCTTATAGGCCATCAGAAATTCCAAATCTTCTTTGTTTATCTTCAGACCCAACTCCTCTTCCGTTTCTCGTATGGCAGCAGTTACTGGCTCCTCTCCGGCGGCTATATGCCCAGCAGCGGACACATCCCATTTGTTTGGAAAAACTTTTTTTGGTTTTGCCCTTAGTTGCAAAAGTATTTCTCCTTTTGAATTATATATCCAAATATGCGAAGCCCTGTGCCAAAGCCCTTTTTCGTGCGCCTTGCTTTTTAGCTCCAATAAACCAGTTGGCTCATTGTCTTGATTGTAAATATCAATTAATTCCTCTGCCATGGATTAAAAAACTTTTTCCTTGCCGTATTTCTCAACGAATTTATCATAATTAGACCTGCTTGATATGCTTAAAGGAAAATCCCATTTTCCCGATTCGTTTCTTGCTCCTGGCCCTCTTTGGGCAATAAAAACCTTTCCTTCGTTATTGAATATAATGGCCCCAGCGCCAACTCCAATGTAATCAACTCCTCTTTTCATAGTGTTTTTAGATCCGCTTCGGCGGACCGAAGGCGGTGTCTGTTTGAAAATATCCGAACGGAACTGGCTGGGCTCGGCGGGCGGAATTCCCCCCACACCCCCCTTCCGCCCGCCTCGCCTTGAACCGGAGCGGAAAGGACGATTTCAAGTTTTTCTTTGGCGGCTTCAGTTAAAATTCTACTGAATTTTAACTCTGGCGGCAAATTCTTTTAATCACAATGCTTTAGCAATTAGCCAAACCGTCATAATCCCCAACAAATTTAACAAAAACGAAAGTGGAATAAAGAGAGAAGTTTTCATTTTCGAAAGCCCCATCATTGTCAAACCAAGTTCATCTGGTAATGGAGACGCAACAATCAACGCCCCGATAAAAGGTACTAACCACCTAAAAAGCTTTAATTGAAAAATTGATATCAATCTCTCAGATTTAGATTTTTTTATCAAATACAAAAAGTCCTCTGATAAGCTATCTTTAATAAAACGAAAAATGATCAAATCACCAACTAAGGCACCAATACCACCAAAAAATGCCACCCAGAATACTGAATTTGATTGAGCAATTTCTGCAAGTATAACTGTGGCCGGAGCGGCCGTAAAAACAGAAACAAAAAACATACCTGCCACAAAGCTCCCGATAAACTTTAGTTCTTGCGTGGATGTCAGTAAGCTCTTGAAAGCCCCAGTTTTTACAAGAATAACCGCTATGACAATACTGAGAATAATAATTCCCAAATCTCTCATTAAGTTGTTTTTGCGATTATTCATATCTTCTATTTCAATAAATCCTCAATAGAAACGCCAAGGGCTTTCGCAAGTTTTTCCACCATAAGCACGGACGGTGTTTTGATAACTCCGCTTTCAATCTTAGTAAGTGTCGTATATTTCACGCCTGACTTTTGGGCAAAATTCTCCTGCGAAAGCCCCAACTTTGCCCGGCGTTTCTTGATATTTTCGCCTATGTTATTTTCGTTTGCCATAGCTTCACTAACGATAGTATTAAAATGATTTAGTATACTTTCAGTATTGTACTATCAAATAATATGATTATTTCAATTCCGAAAAGAAAAGCCCGCTTTTGGCCTTGACTTCATTCAAAACGGCTTGAAATTTCCCCGAAAAACGGCTGGCGAGCCCGCGTAGCGGGCGATCCAACTGCTTCATTTCCCAACTGGCGGGCAACTCGGGTTAAGTACCCAAGATTTCAAGCCCATTAAGGATACATTAGCATTATTTTAGACCTCACTTCAAGGCATGTGGGTCGAGGATCTGCGTTTCTAAAAATGTTACACTTTGTGACACAAGAGGGCTATATTTGTAATGTAATATTTGTGACAGCGTTGTGCCTCATTTTAAGAGCAAGGACTATAATACTATTTATTAAATGATTTGATAAAATCTCCTATCTCGAGTAAATCTACTTTTTCTAAATCTTTTTCACCTATCATAATTATTAGTTCTTTTGAAATAGGTTCTACTCGGGAATTGACAATAAAAGAAAACACCAAAAGTTTTATTGGTAAAGAATGCGAAATGCCTGGCACCCTTGCAAGATTCGTTCCAATCACCGGGATAAAGATATTTTTTTGCTCGCCCTCTATTCTAATCTTGACCCATAAATTAATAAGGGAATCCCAAAGATTATTTATATCTGAGTATGCTTTCAAATCAACTCCCATCTTGCTGTAAGCACAGCAAAAAAATTTCCTTTTTTCTCCTGGCAAAACAGCTACTGTCCCAATCTTATATCTTCTATTTTTCCCCTTTGTCTTTGTGTTGTCTATAGAAAAAGGATCTGAAGAAAGTGCTCTCTCTAAATCATTATCAAGCCTCTTTCTATCATTATTGTATACTTGTGCTAAAAATTGGCCCTGAATGCTTTCCCCGCAAATTATATTCCCAATGTCTGTATCAAAAGTGTCGCTAAACCCTAATATTAAATGACCTTTCTGATCAAAAATATTTCCTACTTTTAGTGTTATTGCGGTATCCGGATAAAAAAATTTTACTGAAAGACATCTTCTTGGGAAAGCTCTAAAAACTGCCAAGGCAAAGATTAACAGAATTATTAACAAAAACCCACGCCAACCATATTGAAAACTGTCTGGCCATACAATAACAATGATATCGAGAAAAAGACTCAGAACTCCCAAAGCTATCAAGAATTGCTTTCCTATGGTAAAAAGCATTCTGTAGGAAAAAATACTTTTCTTATAAGCTACTTTTCTCATATTCCTAATTCTTCGTACACAGAATCTTTATAAAAATACCTGTGGTCTTTATACTCCTCCTTACCCTTATTTGCATAATATCTGTCAGGGAAACTATCTAAGGCATACTTAATAATTTTCATTTTAAATGGCACATTCATCGTATAAACCCAGCCCTTTGCAGTACTAGGACATAAATTTTCATCGTAATACCTTTTTCCATTTAAATTTACAATAATAATTGGAATATCTTTTTTTCTAGCAAGTTCAATTTCCCACGGGACAAATCTTCTAAGGTACTTTGTATTTTTGCCAACGAGCAAAATCATCTGTTTAGAATTGGCCATCCTTTCTCGCAGTTGCGCTTTAATAGATTCTTCCGTGCTAGTATCTCTGGCACTATTTAAATCATGTGCATTATGAAAATCAAAATCAATTTTATCGTTTTCTTTCCAAGCGGTCATTATCCTATAATATTGCATATCGTTATCCCCATCAAAAGCAACATATGTTTTATTCTGATATGACATAAAATTTTAAATTAATTTTTATTTTGTGACCTTTTTTAATTTCGACCCCTTAATAACTTCTAGAACAACACCATTTATCATATAATCGCCAAAATCCTCCTCTCTAATATAAATGGGCTTGGTTTCCATTTTTGATTCCGATTCCAAGCGTATTTGCTTTTCTTTACTATCCTTATAAAATCTTTTAAGGTTAGCCATGCCATCGATTATTGAAAGCACATATTGCCCATTCATCGGAGATATATTGTCTCCATCTATTACAACATAGTCCCCCGAATCAATAGGTCCGCCTTT
>JAUSHZ010000025.1 GCA_030648255.1 bacterium | reverse complement strand
TTAGGATTTAAGAAACCTTTAGAGGTTATGTTGGAGAACAACCAATTCAAAAATCCAGATGTTTTTGTTATGATAGATTCAATCGTCAAACCAAACAATAATTTAATCCCAAGTGTTCGGTTTCAGGGCTGAATCCACAATCTACCCTATCAAAGAAAAATAAGAAAGTTGTTTATTATTGGCCAATTACTAAATTATAAAATTATTGTGTAAAAATTCTCCGTTGCAACATATATGCACTAGGTTTGAACATCGTCTAATCATCTTCGCTTTTATTTTTTATTTACCAAAGATTTATTGTACGCTATAATAGCGTAATGACTAAAAAAGAACTAAAAATTATTGGCGCTATGCTTTATGTTTGTGAAGGCACAAAAGCAAGGAGAGATTCCCGAACCAAAAATGGGTATATACGCTCTATTGAATTAACGAATTCTGATCCAAGAATTGTTCAAGTTTTTAGTATTTTTTTACAAAAAGAGATAAAGGCCGATTGGAGTAGAGTTAGAGGTCAATTATTTATTTATCCAGATTTAAACGAAAAAGAATTAGTTAAATATTGGTCCAAAATTTCCAACATTCCAGTTATTCAATTTCAAAAGACTATTGTTTTACACGCTAAGATGGGTAGATTTAAGCCTAACCCCTTGGGTACATTCAAGTTAAGATATAGTTGTAAAAGTGATTTTTTAAAATTACAAACAATTATTGAGGAGGTGTGGGAAGATGTAGGAATCATTTAGCTAAATAAAAATATGAAAATTAAAGAGTCCTCTAGATTTTCTAGAATTAAAAAAAATAACGAGGGTAGATATGTAGTTGCTTTCTTGTCATCGTCTGGTGAGAGATTTGAGGTGGAAATTGAAAAAATTGAACCCAAGATAACGAAGTTTATAGATTTTGAAAAAAATGATCCAATTTTCTTCAGAGATGGGGAATTCTGTGGTAGTAAACTGTTTATTCTTAAAAATTTTATTTTAGAAATTGAAGGAGTTGGAGAACAACTTGAGGCAGACGAAATATTAAGGGTGAAGCATTTTGTATTAAAAAAAGAAAAAGAGTTGGAAAAAATTTCAAAGGAAATTGAGGCTTTTGAAAATTTTGACAAAATCCAGCTATCAAAAAGGGATCGCATTTCTGACAGTGTCCGTCTTTTTGTTTGGCAACGAGATGAGGGTAAGTGTGTAATATGTGGCAATAAAGAAAAAATCGAGTTTGACCATATCATTCCAGTTGTTGAAGGTGGTGCTAATACCGAGCGAAATATTCAAATACTTTGTGAGAGTTGTAATAGAAGTAAAGGTAAAAAAATTTAATTTATGAATTTACAAGAATTTGTTAAAAGTGTTTTAGTTGATATAGATCAAGCAGTTGAAAGTGCTCGGTCCGAAACGAAAAGAGATATCCGTCTGTCTGATACCAAGGATCAACGTACTGTCGAATTTGATGTTGCGGTTGCCGTTCATGAAACTAATTCTAAAAGCGGTAAAGCTGGAATCCGTGTGTTGCAATTCGCTGAAGGAGGTGGCGACATCAGCAAAGAAAGTAAAAACTCAACAGTGAGTCGTATTAAATTTGGAGTTCATATGGATTCGTGGACTAAAGAAGAAGAGGCAAGGCAAAATGCTCAAATGGATGCGTACAATAGAAATAATAAGTCAGAACTTACTTAAACTTTCCATTGGTCTTACCAGCGAAAAGTTGTTGTAAGTTTCTGTGAAAATTTGTGGTAAAATAAAAGTATAAGTATATAAAAGTATGCCTATCAATAAGAAAAAATACGAGCAGGTAATTATTTACTTATGCTCTAAATTAGGCGGAGAGATTAGGGGCAAGAAAAAACTTGCCAAGCTTTTATACTATTTAGATTTTGATTTTTTTGAGAAGTTCCAAAAATCAATAACAGGTGATGTTTACAATGCATACCCAAAAGGTCCCTTGCCAAAAATGCTTGGTGAAATAACTGAAGATATGGCTAAAAAAGGATTATTGGAAGTTAGCTCAAAAAAAGAATGGGGCGAGGAATATGCGCCGACCGAAATTTTTAAATGCTCTAAAAAGCCAGACATATCAGTTTTTAGCAAAGATGAAATAAAAATGCTTGATAGGATTGCGAAAAAGTATGGAGCATTGAATGGCGAGCAGTTGGCAGAATTATCTCATGCAGAAGCGCCCTATTCGGCAACAGAGCCATATAAAGAAGTACCCTATGAATTTTCTTATTATCGAGGCACAGATTTTAGCGACTTATGATGGAATTTCGCTACCACCCTGCATTTGAAAAAGAAATCGCTGTTTTTGAAAAGCGGCGATTATTTCATATAAGAGAAAGTTTAGCTGGTTTTCAGAAATTGTGTGAAATTCACTTTCACCCAACGAGTCCAGAGGGTAGAATAAATCCAGGCAAATTACATCGCGTTACGCAAAATGAAACTTGGACAATGTGGAAAATTGAGTTAGCAATTATTAAATCGGGCTTGCGGCCTAGCCAATATCCAAGAATATGGTTTGTTGTTAGCGGAGCAACAATCGCCTTCCTTTGCATTGCCAACCATATAGATAACTATAACGATGCAGAGATGGACCGCCTCGCCCTAACAAGGGTTAGTGATTTATTTTAAACCTATGAACTACCAAGGGACAATTATTGAGGAAAGTTTGGAGGGCAAAAGCGTGCTTGAAGATGTAAAAATTTTAAGCACCAAAGTTGAGCAAGTTGTGGAGAAACACAAAACTCCTTGGCTTTTGCAGTGGACGCTTCATAAAGTTGAAATTCCAGAGAATAAAGCAAAAGAGGTTGCTGAAAAAATCAGCAAATCACTTGATTATAGCCACGAGGGTTCGTGGTATGCGGATTTTAAAAATAATACTCACCACTATATTATTTTTCGTGATGAGGTTTTTTACATAGACCGAAAAAGCAAAGAGCAATACAACGAGGCAAAACAGTATGGCCTTTCGCTTGGCATCCCAGAATACCAACTCGATTTTTCTCCATTTTCTATATGAGCTATCAGTATACCTATCTTATTATGGATTCCATTGGTTTGGTTATTTGGACTATTTTATTTGTTTTAAGAAAGGATGTTAGAAAAGAGATGCTTTTTATGTCGTTGGGCTTTGGGGCAGTTGCCCTCTTGATGGAACCAATATACCTTAAAGATTGGTGGAGGCCGTTAACAATTACCAATACTCCCGTGGGGATTGAAGATTTTTTGTCTGGTTTTGTTATTGGGGGAATATGTGCTGTCATCTATGAAGTTATCCTCAGAAAAAGAGTTTCAATTAGAAAAAGCAATCCGCAAGTGGTAATAAAAAGAGAAATTAGTTTTCTATCATTAACCATCATTTTTGCGGTCTTATTTTTTATTGGGTTTTTTGCACTTCGTTTAAATTCATTTTACTCTTCTTTCGTTACTTTTATTTTTGGAATCACAGTAATTTTTATACTGAGGAGGGATTTAATTTTTAATTCACTAATTTCTGGTTTTTTAGTAGTTTTAATTTCTTTTGCTACTTACTCTATTATGGATTTGATAACCCCTGGGTGGGTAAGAGAGTTTTGGTATTTTAGAAATACTCCCGATATTATTATACTTAGCGTTCCAATTGACGATTTATTTTGGAATTTTTTAGCAGGAGCTTTTATAGGTCCCTTGTATGAATTTTGGAAAGGGGGAAAAGTTAAACCATTTCTTAAGTAAAATATTTCCACTGGTAAGACCAGTGGAAACTTCCCAAGCTATGAATATTGAACATAAAAAATTGGCAGACAAAATTCATTTGCTCACATTTGAAAATCAGAAGGACATCACCTCCACTTTTTTGAGATTTCAAGAGCACTACGAATCGCCAAATTTTAGGGGAAAGGTTTTTTCTCTTGAGGAGTTTAAGGAGTGGTATATTAAAAATTCTCCCAAAGGAGTTGCGTCTGGGGATTTTACGTATTATTCTGATTGGAATGGATTTAACATTCCATCATATATTTTAAAGCCTTTTTATGATGACAAGTTTAATCCGCTTTCTAAACAAGAAAAGAATTTTTTAGACATATTTAAAGATGAAGGGGGTGCGTTTTATATTATCGGAGTACATAAAAAATCAAAAATAAAAGACCAGCTTTTAAAACACGAAATTGCTCATGGGCTATTTTATACTAAGGATAGTTATAGATTAGAGGTTCAACAAACCCTTTCTCAATTTGACGATATTAAAAACATAAAAGAAGAGCTAAGCTTAAAAGCAGGCTATCATGAAGAGGTGCTGGAAGATGAGGTTCATGCGTATAGCATTGATTTTGAAAGCAATCTCAAAACGCCAATACCTGAAAAATTATCTGAAGAATTAAGAAAATTGTACGAAAAATATTCATGAATAAAACAATTAGCTTTGATTTGCACGATACTATTATTGTTTTTAAAACTGGCGGGAAGCTGATTAAAAGAAAGTTTTTTTATATTATTTTTTGTTTTTTGAGTAATTTTAAATCATTTATTTTTACTTATACATTTTTTTGTAAGAGAAACGAGCCAATAATAGAGTTAATGAAACACTCAAAGGCAGGGGGAGATAAAGTTATTATTTTGACCTATACCCATAAAAGATGCGCTAAAATTATTTATTCTTTTTTAAGGAAAAATGATATAAAATATTATGACGAAGTTATTTTTAGAAGAGAATTCTGGCAAAATGAAAATGATTATAAGATAGAGGAGATACAAAAGAATAATAGTTGTTTACATTACGATAACAACATTGAGCTTTGTGATAAAATAAACAAAATCAAAAGTAATTCTTGCGTGGTTGTCTCTAAATAATTTAACTTTTTTAAAAATATGGAACAACAAAATAAAAGAGTGGGCGTGGGGTTTGGCGTGCTTATTCTAAAAGACAATAAGGTTTTGTTGGGCAAGCGCCATGATGACGCCCAAAAAGCAGATTCAGAATTACATGGGGAAGGCACGTGGACAATGCCAGGGGGCAAAATGCACTTTGGGGAAACCTTTGAGCAATCAGCCGCTCGAGAGGTTGAAGAAGAGACAGGTATTATAATAAACCAAGAAAAGTTAAAATTGATAAGCATTGCCAATGATAGGGTGGAAGACGCCCACTTTGTAACTATCGGGTTTTTATGCCAAGATTTTCAGGGCGAGGCAAAAATAATGGAGCCAGATGAAATAACCCAATGGCAATGGTTTGAACTAGACAGTTTGCCGGAAAAACTTTTCTTTCCAAGCGCTGAAATTTTAGAAAATTATACAGACAATAAAGTTTATAAGCATGGAGGATAAGCTTCAAAAACTTAAAGAAATTGTTGAAAAAGAACTTTCTTGTTCTGCGCATAGCTTAGACCACACCACAAGGGTGTATAATTTTGCTTTAAATTTAGCGGAAGGTGAAAGTATTGATAAAGAAGTGCTTGAAGCCGCTGTTTTATTGCACGATATCGCCAGAGCTAAAGAGGACACCGACTCATCTGGTAATACCAGCCATGCTTTATTGGGTGCTGAAATGGCCGAATCTATTTTAGGAGAGTTAGAATTTTCAGAAGAAAAAATTAGACATATAATGGATTGCATTAGAGCGCATAGCTTTAAAGGAGGGAACCCTAAGACAATTGAAGCTAAAATTTTATTTGACGCAGACAAGATAGATTCACTCGGTTGCGTTGGAATTGCGCGAGCTTTCGCCATTGGCGGGCAGTATGGCCAGAAAATTTATTCGGAAGTTCCTCTGGAGGAATACATAAAAGATAATTTGGTAGGTGGAGAGTTAGATGGAAAGATTAAAGATGTTTCAAGGCATGCGCCAAACTTAGAATTTGAAACAGAGTGTAAATTTGTTCCAGGCAGGCTTTATACCGAGAAGGCCAAAGAATTTGCTAAACAAAGATTAGATTTTATGAATCAATTTTTTGAGAGATTAAAAAAAGAATTAAAGGGCGAAGCATAATTTTAGTTATAAAATAGAGAGTTTTTTGTTGACACCGCCTTAGGGCGGTGTTATTTTTGAGTATTTTTTTTGAAAAATAGCTTAAAAAAAGCTATAATAAGTCATCCGTTATTGAAAGCGAGCTACCATGCGAAGCTTGAAATTACGGAGGACTTACCCCGTGAAGTAATTTTAAATTTTCAGTAAAAAGCATGTTCTACTATATTTATGTTTTATTTTCCGAAAAAGATAAAAAATTATATATTGGCTATACTGAAAATTTAAAATTAAGATTTGAGGAGCATCAGGAGGGGCATGTAGTTTCAACCAAAAGTAGACGTCCCCTTCAACTAATTTATTCCGAAGCATGCCTTGACCGTGAAGATGCTATGCATAGAGAAAAATATTTAAAAACATCTTACGGCAATAGATTTTTAAAAAGTCGCCTCAAATCTTACTTCACAGGGTGTAAGAACTCGTAAATTCACTCGTGGCTAATCGCCACTTCATTCGTTAACGATTTCTAACATGGCAAAGAATAGTTTGAAAAAAATTGAGCAAATGGCTGGGCTTGGCAAAGCAGATTTGCATGTGCATTTAATTGAGGGCGACCCAAAAGTTTTATTAGATTATATTCAAGAAAAAACTGATTTAAGTGTTATTGCCATAACCGACCATGACTCAATTAATAACGCCTTAAAAGTAAAACAAGCATGGCAGGGAAAGGGGTATAGGTTTGACTTAATTGTGGGCGAGGAAATAAATTCTACTGAAGGGCATATTGTTGGCTTGTTTTTAAGCAAAACCATTGAGTCGCATCAAACCGTTGAAGAAACAATTCGCCAAATCCACGAGCAGGGCGGCTTGGCAATTGCCGCTCACCCGTTTCAGGTAATGTCTTTTCGCAGGCCAGGCGTTGTTTTAATGGACGGTATTGGCTTAAAAGCTTTATTAAAATTTGGTAAGCAATTAGATGGCATTGAAGTTGTTAATGCCACACCAACCTTAAAAGATGAAAATTTGCGAGCTAGCTTAATTAATAAAACAGTTTTATTAAAAGCGGAAATTGGCTCATCAGACGCTCATATCCCAGAAGCCATTGGCACGGGATACACGGTTTTTAAAGGCAAAACCGCTCAAGATTTGCGCAGGGCTATTACTTTGCGCCAAACCCAAGCAATTTATAGCGGTTGGAGTTTTTTTGTTTTAATTAAATACGCATTTTTTTTCTTGCCCGAGGCCTGGCGGATAGCGGTGTATAATTTAATCCACATCTTTCGTAGAAATAGTTAATTCTAATCTACGAATGAAAAACTAATGCAACGAATAAATTAGTAGCATTGGTGTGCGTATTTGTTGATTAGCATTATATTTATGTTCGATAAGCAAAAAGCCATTATTTTTTTTACGGTTTTGGTTGATGCCATTGGCATTGGAATTATTATCCCAGTTTTACCATTTTATGTTGCTTCGTTTGGGGCATCGGCCTTTATGGTAACTTCATTGTTTGCCATTTTTTCTTTCTGTTCTTTTTTTAGCAGCCCCTTGCTGGGAGTTTTGTCTGATAAATATGGCCGGCGACCTGTTTTAATTGTTAGTATTTTTAGCACTTCTCTGGGCTGGTTTGTTTTTGCGGGCGCTTTTCACTCAATTTTTTTGTTTGTTGGCAGAATTATTGACGGCGCAGCAGCCGGGAATTTTTCAACCGCCCAAAGCTACTTAATTGATATTTCTAAAACCCCGAAAGAAAAAACTCACAACATTGGCTTAATTGGCGCGGCTTTTGGCTTGGGGTTTATTTTAGGGCCAATGTTAGGAGGTTTTTTGAGTTCGGTGTCGCCATCTTTTCCATTTTGGTTTGTAGGTTTTTTAGCTTTTTTTAACGGCGCTTTAGCAATTTTTTTAATACCCGAAACAAATCCAGTTGCTTTAGATAGAAAAAATAAAAAAATTAAAAAAGAAATTTTCAAAGAAATATTTTCCAAAGAAAGCTTGCCCTCATTTAATCCTTTATTGCCAGTTATAAGGGCTTTCAAAAAAAAGCTATTGCGCAAGAATTTTGCTATTTGGTTTTTGTTTAATTTGGCAACGGTGAGCATGCAAGTGACTTTAGCTTTATATGTGGGAGCTGTTTTTGGGCTTGGTTCTGTTTTTGTTGGAGTTGCCATGGCAATTATTGGCATTATTATTGTTTTAAATCAGGCAGCTTTTTTAAAGCATTTTTGGCTGCGTTATTTTACAGAAAAAGATTTAGAGCTTTATCTTTTATTCTTCTTTGGCATTGGATTTTTGTTTATGGCCCTGCCACAGTTGCCCTTTTTTATTATTGGTTTAATAGCTATGACATTTGCCCAGTCCGTCTTGCGAGTGGTAATAACCAGCAATATTTCCAATAAAGAAAAAGATGACAATCAGGGCGAATTGATGGGAGTTATGTCATCAATTGGGGCTGTGGCCTCGATAGTCGGGCCCTTGATTGCTGGCGCTTTGTTTTATATTTCGCCAAACTGCCCGTTTTTTATGAGCGCTATTTTTGGGTTTCTCTCTTTCCTGTTTCTTATATTGCCTTTAAAACAAAATTTAAAAAAACAATTAATTAAAGTATAATAAAAATATATGACAATAAATAAAGAGCTTCACAGAATTGTGGCCTCGGCCATTATCATAAAAGACGGAAAGTTTTTAATTGCCAAAAGAAGCCCGAACAAAAAAATGTTTCCAAGTTTATGGACGGTGCCAGGGGGTGGTATTGAGCCAAGTGATTATATAAACACGCCAAAATCAAATTCTGATTGTTGGTATTTTGCTTTAGAGAAAAGCCTACAAAGAGAAGTTATGGAAGAGGCAGGAGTTGAAATTGGCAAAATAAATTATTTGCTGGACTTGGCGTTTATCAAGCCCGATGGCACGCCAGTTATTACTTTGAGTTTTTATTGCAATTGGAAAAGCGGAGAAGTGAAATTAAATGAAGAAAGCACTGACTATGCTTGGGTAAGCTTCCAAGAAGCAAAAAATTATGAGTTTTGCCCGGGGCTTTTAGGCGAGCTTGAAATGGTAGATAGAATAATGAAGGGCGAAGACCCAGCTAATATAATTTACAATCCAAATTTATGATAAATGACATTACAGCAAGTGAAATAATTTCTTCAGTTTTAACTCCGGGCTTGCGGATTGCCTTAGTTTTATTGGTTGCTTATTTGGCCAATAGGTTTTCTTTGGGCTTGGTAAAAAAAATTACCGAACGATTGGTTAGAAAGAGAATTTCCTCAACCGACCCGAAAACAATGAACGAAAAGCGCATAGAAACATTAAAAAAAGCTTTTGGCTCAATTTTTTCAACGGCTATTTGGATAATTGCGATTTTAACATTATTGCCGGTTTTTGGTATAAATATTGCGCCGGTTTTAGCGGTTTTGGGGGTTGGGGGATTGGCCTTGGGCTTGGCCTCGCAAGCTATTATCAAAGATTATATTTCTGGCATTATGATTTTATTGGAAGATCAGTACAGAGTGGGTGAAAAAATAGAGGCTGGCGGAAAAACAGGATATGTGGAGGATTTTAATTTAAGGCGCACTGTTTTGCGGGGAGAAAACAACGAGTTATTTTATGTGCCCAACAGCCAAATAATTGTCACCGCCAATTTTAAACGTTAGAAGATGTTAGAACATAAACTAAACAATAAAAAAGAGAAAAAATATTCAACTGTTTCGCTCTTTGCTGGTTGTGGTGGTTTAGATCTGGGCTTAACTGGTAATTTTAATGTTTTCGGTAAAAATTTTGGAAAAAGAAATTTTGATGTTATTTGGGCAAACGATATTGATGAAAATGCTTGTTTTACATTTCGGAAAAACTTAAAGAAAATAATTGTTTGTGGAGATATCGTAAAATTATTAAATAATAATTATCCAGATTTATTTAGTCCTAAGATGCCAGAATCTGCCGATGTTGTAGTTGGCGGTTTTCCCTGCCAAGATTTTAGTTTAGCCGGTAAAAGAAAAGGATTTGAAACAAAAAGGGGAAATCTTTATAAGAGTATGGTTGAAACTGTTAGAAGGGTTAGGCCAATATTGTTTATTGCGGAAAATGTAAAGGGGTTGTTAAGTATGAACAACGGCAAAGCCATAGAAACCATAAAAGAAGATTTTGCCAATCTTGACTACGATGTTGATTATAAATTGTTTCATGTAGCTGACTTTGGGGTACCAGAAAATAGAGAGAGGGTTATTATCATTGGCATTGATAAGAAAAGAAATTTACCAAAATTTATTTTTCCTGAGCCAGTTCTTAATAAAGAGAAAAGAATAACTTTGTCAGAGGCTATTGGCGATCTAGAGGAAGTAAAAGAAGGCGATGCACATAATCATTTTTGGTCAAAGGCAAAATATTTTGCTGGCACTCAAGGTAATAGTTTCGTTAATAAAGACAAAATTGGGCCAACAATGAGAGCCGAACATCATGGCAATATCGAATTTCACTGGAACAAAAAAAGAAGATTATCAGCAAGAGAGGCGGCAAGAATTCAATCTTTTCCAGACGATTTTATTTTCTATCCATCAACATCAAGCGCATATAAACAAATAGGAAACGCAGTTCCTCCTGTTTTTGCTTGGCACATTGCGGGGGAAGTTGAAAATTTTTTAAATAAATACTTATGAAAAAGAGCATAGAATCTATTTTTGAAGATTCAAAAATAGTAGAGAAAATAAAAAAGAAGCTACTATATCTTTTTCAATTAGCAGAAATAGATAACTCAAGAGATGGTAAGCTGGGTATGGAGGTGGGTTCAGCAAGAGAAAGAATTGTAATCGCATTACTGATTTATAAATTTGGATCAGAAGATGTAAAAACAAATATACCTATAACTAAAGCCGAAACAGATGTTATATTATTTAATAAGCCGTTATCAATAAAAACTGCGTCTGGTAAGAAAATAAATGGAGTTAAGTTAATTTGGACAGTTGATCCTAAAAAAGCGATAGAATTTAGTAAGGCCTATAAGCCAACTTGCGATACTATTTTAGTCCAAATAAACTGGGGTGGTATGGGTTATTTTTATCTTTTGCCAAAAGAAGTGCAGGAAGAAGTTTTGAAAAAAATAGGCAGAAAAAAATACATAAGGCTTCCAAAGCAAGGAACAAATCCAAGAGGAGTAGAATTAAGCTCTGCGGCATTAGACCAATTGACAAAAAATCCAAAAATTAAAAAGATTGAGATTTTTTGGAAAAGAGAAGAAATAAAATATAATTCTTATGATAGGTGGGTTGATTATTGGAACGAAGAGTAGTCAAATCATTATCACCGCCAACTTTAAACGCTAATATTTAAAAATTTTTGTAGCTAAAAAGGGCTAACCAATTCTCTAAATTATTTTTGAGAATTATATGGTAGCCCTTTTTATTTCTAAGGGGTTGTCTTTATTTTTTAAATACTGGCAATCCCAAGCTGAAACCATTCTTTTTCGATAGCTTAACAGCATGGACGTTGCTCCTTTTTAGTTCTGGATCTATATTCATAAGTTTTAAGTTTATTATTACAGATCCCCTTTGTATTTCGAAGCTTTCTATAGTACCGATATTATCTTGGCCAAATTGAAAGACATTGTCTTTCAAGATTCTAATTGGCCAGCCAGCAGAGGCAATAACCTCTAATATGTCCATTGAGGTTTTCAGAAGTACGGCTACTGAGATATTTTTCCACTGCTTAATGGGTAATCCTTGCCATGTAAAAGCTTTTTCTTCCATTTTATCACTTCCTTTCGTGGGGAGATAAAAAATAGAACAACCCCTTTTGGTGTTCTAATTTATTAATGATGTATTTTTGCTGGTTTGTCAATGTTGTTTTAGGGTTTTTAAAGTGGTAATGTAAATGAGCATCTAAATTTTTAATAAAATTTAGTAATGCGAATTTACCCCGTGAAGTAATTTTAAATTTGCTAATTTAAAATTAAAATTTGTACTCAAATTTTACTTCACTGGGGTGTGGATAAGAATATAGATAACCCCAGTTAAGTAGCTCGCTCATCGCCCGCCTGCAACGCTGTAGCACTGCGGGCAGGCTCGCACTTAACGGGGTGTAAGAATTTCTAAATTTCACGGCTCACTAATCGTTCGCCATTCAATTAAGAATTTCTAACATGGCAAATGCGCAGGTTCAACAAATAAAAGAGCGGTTGGATATTGTTGAAGTGGTTTCTGGTTATTTAAAGCTGGAAAAAACTGGTATAAACTTAAGAGCCAGGTGTCCTTTTCATCAAGAAAAAGGGCCTTCTTTTTTTGTGTCCCCAAGCAGGCAAATGTTCAAATGCTTCGGATGTGGTCAAAGTGGGTCCGTGTTTGATTTTATAATGAAAATCGAGGGCATTGAGTTTGTCGATGCTTTAAGAATTTTAGCCAAAAGAGCTGGGGTTGAATTAAGCGATTTTAAGCCCCAAGACCAAACCGAAAGAACTCGTTTGTTGGAAATTTGCGAGTTGGCCACAAAGTTTTTTGAAAAACAATTCGGAGAAACTGTTTCTGGCAAAAAATGCCAAGAGTATCTTAAAAAAAGAGGGCTTACTCATGAAACAATAACTAAATGGCGGTTGGGCTATTCGGTTGACCAGTGGCGGGCATTAAGCGATTTTTTGGTGGGCAGGGGATTTACGAGAGATGAAATTATAAAAGCAGGCTTGGCTGTTTCACAAGAAAATAATCAAACGCCATACGACAGGTTTAGGGGCAGAATTATGTTTCCGATTTTTGATATTAATTCACAGGTTATTGGATTTGGCGCTCGGAAAACAGATTTTATAGAAGGCAACAAGGACGAAGGCCCAAAATATTTAAACACGCCCAATACTTTGTTATATGACAAGAGCCGAGCGCTTTACGGATTACATCTTGCCAAAATGGAAATTAGAAAGCATAATTTTTGTATTTTAACCGAAGGCTATATGGATGTTATTTTGTCGCATCAGGCTGGGTTTGAAAACACGGTAGCAGCCAGTGGAACTGCTTTAACAAATTTTCAGCTCGGGTTTATTAAGCGATATACCAACAATTTATACACTGCTTTTGATAGAGACACAGCTGGGAGTTCGGCCACTGGTAGGGGAATTGACTTAGCCCAGAAAGAAAATTTTGATATAAAAGTTATTTTAATGCCAGAAACCAAAGACCCAGCCGACATAATCTCTGAGAGTCCAGCGAATTGGCAAAAAGCTATTGATGAGGCAAAAGATATAACCGAATTTTACTTTGAAGACGCTTTTTTAAAATTCAAAGGCCAAACTCCTCAAAGCAAAAAGCAAATTGCTAATTTATTATTGCCTCAAATTAAAAAATTGCCGAACAGTATCTTGGTTTCGCATTGGGCGCAAAAACTTGCAAACGCCTTGGGAGTTTCAACAGAGTCAATTTTTGAAGAATTAAGAAAATTGCCCTTGCCCACCGACCTGTCCGCTAAAGCTTCAACGAATGTGGAAGTTTTAACGAAAAACGAAAAAAACCGCCAGCAATTATTAGAAGAAAAGATTTTAGCCCTAACTTTAAAAACACCTCAACTTCTGGATTTTATGGACCAAGATGATATTAACCTGTTTTCCCCTCAATTTAAAACTGTGCTCGCTTGTTTTAAAGAAAAAGCGGTTTGCGATATAGCCACCATAGAAAATGCTATTAAAGATTTTGAAGGCGACATAGAAATAAAAACAGCCTTAGATGTTTGTTTTTTCCAAGCAGAAAGTGATGAGGTTGAAGATCCAGAACAAGAAATTCAAGTTTGCTTGGAAGGCTTTAGAAGGGTTGCTTGGCAAGACCAGTTGAAAAAATACGGGGATGAGCTAAAATTAGCAGAAAGAACAAGCGATTTATCAAAACAAAAAGAAGTAATGGATAAAATTAATTTCTTAACTAAACATAGACCTGCTTAATATGCCAAAAAAAATAAAAAAAGTTATTGTCCCGTATCAAAGCCCAGAAAATAAAAAGAAAGCAAAGCTGGCAAAATCAACATTTAAAAAAATAGTTGACCCCAAAGAAAAAATAAAAGTAAGAAAAGTAAAAAAAGGGGATATTTTTACTTTGGATAAAACCCAGCCAATTTTAGAAAAAGGCAAGATTAGGCATTTTGTTACAACCAGCGAAATTTTAAGGATTTTTCCAAATTTTGAGCAAGACATTCCTGGCTTGGAAAGATTTTTTGACGCTCTGTATCAGGAAGGCATTGATATTTTAGAGAGAAAAGGATTTTTAGAAGCTGATGAGCCAATTACTCCAAGTAAAAAGAGAGCGCTTGAAAATATCCACCCAAAAATTGACTCCGTGCAAATGTATTTAAAAGAAATTGGCAGTGTTTCAATGATTTCAGCTAAAGAAGAAAAAGAACTGGCCCGAATGATTGAAAAAGGAGATTTAGACGCAAAGAAAAAACTAGCTCAAGCCAATTTGCGGTTGGTTGTTTCTATTGCCAAAAAATATGTTGGTAGAAGCCCAAATTTAACCTTGCTTGATTTAATCCAAGAAGGAAACTTAGGGCTTTTCCGCGCTGTAGAAAAATTTGATTGGACAAAGGGTTATAAATTTTCAACATATGCCACTTGGTGGATAAGGCAAGCCATTACCAGAGCCTTAGCCGACCAATCTCGCACCATCAGAATACCCGTTCATATGGTGGAAACATTGAGCAAATATGAAAAAGTAAGAAAACGGCTTTTGCAAACCCTAGGCCGCTCTCCTTTAGCGGAAGAAATTGCTTCGGAAATGGGCATTGAAGTGGAAAAAGTCCATCAATTGCGAAAAATAAAACAAAAAGCTGTTTCTTTGGAAACCCCAGTGGGAGATGACGATAAAGATAGCATTCTAGCTGAATTTATCCCTGATGATAAAACTCCGCTTCCTTCGGTTGAAGCGGCTCGTAATTTGTTAAAAGAACGGCTAGCTGAAATTTCAGCCGAGCTAACTGCCAGAGAAAGAAAAATTTTGGGCTTGCGTTTTGGCATTGATGACAATATTACCCATACATTAGAAGAAGTGGGAGAGGAGTTTGGCGTAACTCGTGAAAGAATTAGACAAATTCAAGCCAAGGCCTTAGAAAAAATCCGCAAACTAAAAGGCCTGCAAAAATTAAGAGATTATTAATAATGCCTCGCAAAATAGTTTTTAAATTACTGCTGGTTTTGACAATTCCTTTGTTTTTGGTTTTGGCAATTTCTTCAATTTATGGGATTGGAAACTTATGGTTTGCTAGAATAATTGGCTTTTTAATTTTAATTGTTTTTGGAGTTTACGCAGCTCTAACTTTATTTTCTAGGTTCGGGCGCTCAATGGGAATTATTTACCGTGAAAAGAGTATATTAAAAAAGCTTTTAATTTTTGCCATTTTATTCTTGCTCTTAATAGCCGTTATGCTTGGCATAGAAGAGTTTTTCGAAACCGCTTTTAAATTTATCGGCCTTTAATTTTTATGAATAACAATAAAAATATCCAAAAAGGCAACGAAGATTTTTTTGAAGGAATGAATGAAGATGCTGTCCAGCAAAGGATTAACTCTGAAAGGCGTTTTTTATCCGGACTAATAAGAAAATTGGAAAATAAACCGAAGCCATGGGTAATTTTTTTCGGAATTTTATGGTTGCTCGGCTCTGTCTTTACCGATTTTTTGTTTATTTGGTTATTTTTTGGAGTTAATGAAGATAGGAGTTTTATTCCGTTAACTGTTGGAACGCTCATTATTCTTTTTAATATTGCATTGGGCGTTAGGATAGGGATAGCAATTATAAGGGGTTGCAGTTATAAGAAAAATAAAGTGAAAGAAAAGACCACCATTGCAACTATATTTTATTGGACTATAGGTTTTATTTTACTTGCCCTATTCTTTTTTATAGCGTTCTCTTTATTTATCAGTATTTTTTCTTGAAAAAAATAACAAAATAGGTTAGAGTTAGAACATAAATTTAATATTCGTTAAATTTGATAATCCGCGGTGGCGCAATGGTAGCGCGGGAAACTGTGAAATATCGCAGCTTTCAAAAGAAATTTTGAAATGAACTTCTCGGGATAACGGTGAAGCCCTAATTCGTCAAAAGACGGATGGGTAATACCGTGGGAACTCGCTTTTGCGAGGACGCCGTAGAGACTAGATACCGAGACACCTAAATCCGTTAAAAGCGGACATGGTGAAGATATAGTCCACGCCTTTGGGAAACCATAGGATAAGTGTAATTTCTAGGTTGTAGGTTCGAATCCTACCCGCGGAGCAAGCAAAATCCTCCCAACAAGGGAGGTTTTTGGTTGCTCTGTGTGGCGTGTTATGAGAATCTATCCCCGAATTGTCCCGAGCCAGCTGGCGAGGGAGCAATGCCTTCGGGCAAACTCTTCGAATCCTACCCGCGGAGCTCGTAAAACAAAACGCCAATGATGGCGTTTTTGGTTGGAATGGCGTTAAGCAAAGAAGCAATTGAGGAATTTTAAAGCCGTAATGGGAAACCATTACGGCTTTTTGATTTTTAAATATTGGCAAGCGCTTGATTTTTAGAAAAATCGGCTTAGGATAGAATTTGAATTAAAGTTTCGCATTATTAACAAATACCCTTTTAAGGGGTTATATTTGAAAGGAGGTTTCTATGGTTTTAGAAAAGAAGTTCAAGATTTAATTTGCACAAGAACCTGCGATGTTGGTATTTTTATTGCTGGTAGGTTCGGCACATTAAATGAATTTACCCTTATGTATGACGAGGGCGAGGATAAAGTTATTGGATTGCTTGAGGGTTCGGGGGGATTTGTTGATAGCATAATAATTCCCTCCATAAGAACTGCCGAGAAACCGAGCAAAGCGGAGATTGTTATAGATAGTGATCCGGAAGATTTGGTAAGAAGAATTTTTGAATCACTAAACAAATGAAAGGAAAAGAATCATGAAAGTATGGACACCTGAAGAAAGATTGATTGTGGCTGCTGATTATTCCCCAAAAGAATGCGGTGGCATCTGTGGGGTTGATGCGAAAGTTTTGATTTTAGCCAAGGAACTCCAAGGACTGGGAGTTTACATCAAGGTGAACTCGGTTTTACGAGCGGTTGGCTACGGCTTAATCACTAAACTTCACGATCTTGGTCTGAAAGTATTCGCTGACCTTAAGCTCATTGATATTCCGCACACGATGCAAACCGATGGTGAGATGTTGGCAGAAGTAAAGCCAGAGATTCTGACAGTTATGTGTTGTGCTGGTATTGACGGCATGCATGCTGTTCAAGAAATTCTTGGTGGCACCACAGAGGTGCTTGGGGTTTCAGTATTAACCAGCATTGATGAAGAAGAGTGCCAGGCTATATTCACCTGTTCAACTAAAGCTGGTGTTCTCAGATTCGCTCGCATGGCTCGATTAGCCGGGCTTGGCGGATTAATTCTTTCTCCTCAAGAGGTTGACATTGTAACTAAAAGATTCGAATTGGTGCTTTCTCTTAATACGCCGAATATTCGTCCTGAATGGTCGCTTGTTGGGGGCGACGATCAAGAAAAAAGCAGAGCCTTGACTCCCGAAAAAGCAATTAAGGGCGGTGCTGATAGAATTGTTTTGGGTAGACCGGTTTTAGGAGCCAAACCAAACGACAAGGGGTTGCCACAGAATCCGAGAGAAGCAGTTGAGCGAACTTTGGAAGAGATTCGAGCAGGGCTTCTTAAAATATAAACTATAAACCGATTTGAAAAGATTGGAATTTAAGGAGGAGGTATCAACCCTCCCCCTTTTTAGTTATTATGTAAAGAAGTTTTAATGTTTATTAACAATGGAGATGGAGGAAATGGGGTCAGCCACAATTTATGTAATAGTAGGCCCTTTTTTATTCCTCAAAATTCGGGAAAAACCAGTTAGATGTTTCACTGGCGCAACTCGTGGCGCACGGAGTACATAATGTTCGGACCCCAGCATAACAGCGAGCTGTATACGGGGCAGGCTTCGTCTAATAGGCGGAGCACCGATAAAAAGCCTTTATTTATAAGGGCTTTTTAGTTGTGGATAAACCTGCTTGACATACATCAAAATTCATTATAAAATTGTGAATAGAATCACAAAATTATGTACAAGAGATTATTAAAAGAACAGTTAAAAAAGAGGTTTTTTAAAGGTAAAATTTTAATTATTACTGGAGCGCGCCAAATAGGCAAAACTACCCTGGTCAATGAATTTCAGGAAAGCTTTAAGTCTAACGAGATTGTTTTTTTTAATTGCGACAATATAACAGAGAGAGAAAATTTAAAAAATAAAGATTTAGAGTTTTTAAAGCAATTAATTGGCAACGCCAGAATTATTATTATAGATGAAGCCCAAAAAGTAGAAGATATCGGTAACACCCTCAAGCTTTTGGTAGATTATTATAAAACCAAAAAGCAGATTATTGTTACTGGATCATCTAGTATTAATCTTTTAGATAATACCCAAGAGCCATTAACGGGCAGAAAGTATGTTTATAATCTTTTTCCACTTTCTTTGGAGGAGATTTACTCTGGCGATTATTTAAAAATGCTTAAGGAGATTGATCATCTTTTGATATTCGGGACATATCCAGAGGTTGTGAGCCAGGCCTCTTTTGCGGAAAAAAAGATTATCTTGCGTGAGTTGGCCTCAAGTTCTGTTTATAAAGATATTCTTGCTTTTCAACAGGTAAAAAGTTCAGATATCATTTATAATCTTTTAAAAGCGTTAGCTTTGCAGATAGGTTCGCAATATTCATATTTAGAGCTTTCGAACAAGTTGGGATTAGATAAAAATACCGTTGAACGTTATGTTGACCTTTTAGAAAAAAGTTTTATTATTTTTCGTCTACGGCCATTTTTTAAAAATAAAAGAAAAGAAATGTCTAAACTCAAGAAAATTTATTTTTATGATGTTGGTATTAGAAATGCCATTATTAATGATTTTAATTCCCTAGAAAATAGGAATGATGTAGGTGCTTTGTGGGAAAACTTTATTATTGCTGAGCGTATGAAATACAGATCTTATCATCAAATAGATCTTGAACAATATTTTTGGCGAAGTTTTAATAAGCAAGAAGTTGATTTTATTGAGGAGAAGAACCGTAAATTATCTGGCTATGAAATAAAGTGGGGCGAAACCGTCAAAACGAAAAAGCCCTCTTTATGGGAAGATGATTATAAAATAATCCATAAAGAAAACTTAAGGGGTTTTTGCTTTTAAAATACTTAAAATTTTACCAAACAGGTTCTAATATCAGCTCAAGGAGCGAAGGCGAGGAAGATGCTGAGCACACCAGTGCTCAGTGCAAGCGAGCGGAGCCAGATAAAACCCCCAATGCTTATTGGGGGTTTTAGTATCGCGACTTATAATGGTAAAATATTGGTCTTTGCTTTCTTTGTTGAGAATCAATTTGATTGCAAACACTTTGTAGACATTTTAGTTGAAGTATACGGCCCACCAACATTCCCACGATCACGCCATGTGTCTGTCGTCTCCAATATATAATCTTCAATGCCGATAGTATTTTGATAAAACTTTTTACAATATGTTAGCTTGTCTAGATCTGCTCCAGAAATTCCATCGGAATCAGTAAGCCAATTTCCGTTTGTATCGGTATGTTGATTTACTTTTCCCCACCAATACATAATACGAGGATTAGTACCTGTTGCTGTGTATTGCGTCGTTGCAACTGTCGTAAAATATCCGGCTGGCGTTGGTATTGATTGAGGAATTATTTGGATTGGGTCGCTTGTGATTAATGTGCTTAAACTCCTACGCATTTCATTGCCACCATAACCGGCAGAATAATCGAAGGTGCTGTCATAGCCGTTTTCTGGAGAATTATCTATCACATAACCACCAGTTCCGAAATATAATGCGCGAGCTTTAACCATAAGATTAAATGTCTTTGACTGTCCTACTGGAGGTGTGTATGTTCCATCTGCTTCCAATGCGTAATTTTGAGCGTACATCTTCATGTTTACGGTAAAGTCCTTATGCTCGCCAGGAGCTAGAGGAAAACCACCAATATATGCTAAACAACCCACTGGAATCTGTTGTGGATCCCATATGAATACGCCGCCATCTATACCAAGCGTCCCACCCCAATAACCAGTCGATCCATCTTCTTGCATCCGTACTCTCGTCCCATCGCTTGCGAGAGAACTGTCAGGTGTACTTGTGGGATAAAAATAGGCACATTGCTGATAACCGGTACCCAAGGCATCTGGGTTCGTTGCCATTGAGAATATTACTCCGGTTATTGTATCTCCATTGGTCGCAGGTGCACTAACCCGAATACGCATCACATCGTCGCCTTTCCAACTTTGACCTGGAATCACGGCATGAACAATTGCAGGTGCTGGCATATCAAGTTTTTCGATTGTGTACGTAAGTTTTTTACTCACGAGACTTGTGATAGTAAAATATTGACCAAGGCTCATCTTACCATATGCATTCACCACTTTGATTTGTACTTTGCACGATCCAGGCTTTATTTTAGCTAAGCTCGCTGCGCAGTCCGCCTTAACTTTGTCGGAAATAAGAGTAACATGAAATGTTAGCGTTTTGCCGTCAGGCGAAAGAATGGGTTGTTCGAGAACCTCACTTTGAATTAAAATGTAGTTGCCTGGAGCGTACACCTTTCCGTTTATTTGAGTACCGGTGATTCCTTGAACTGACGATGAAAATCCAGAACCGGTTATCACAACTTCCGTTCCAGCAGCACCCTGGTTTGGAGAAATTGCATTAATTTTCACTGAGCTTTCCGCTTTTGGTATAGCACCCTGGAACAACACTATTCCAGCGATAGCAGCCACGCCGAATGCCATTCCAACACGAACTTTTTTATTTTTGAGTTTTTCTATCATATTTTTTTATTGCAATAATTTAATTTAAAAATATAAAAATATTTTACAGCTCGACCTTAATATATTATAGCATAAACGTTTTTATTTTAGATAAAGGGGAAATAGGGGTCAACTCTGTTTTCTATTTAGAAATAAAACAAGTTCTAACAACAGCTCGACGAGCGAAGGCGAGGAAGATGCTGAGTGCACCAGCAATCAGTGCAAGCGAGCGGAGCATTTTCAACAGTGTTGTCTTGCATATTTATAATAGTAAGTGATATAATTATAGTAAATTAATTAAAAAATAAAAAATATGGTTAATTTAAGCGTAATTAGTATGGCGGTTTCTGCAATCTTTTTATTAGCAGGTGGTTATGCAACATATAGATCGTGGCAGAAAAAGAAAGACAGGCTTTTACAGTATTTTGCAATTTTTTTTCTTGGTTATGGCGTAATGCATGTATTGTTGTCTTTGGGGGCATTATTTTCTTCTAGCAACTCTTCTTTGGCCGGAATTTTGTATGTAACGGCGCATTTCTTTTTGTTCACAACCACAGCGTTTTTTCTCCGATTGCCACTTAGGCTTCTTATTCCGAAATTAGAAAAGTCAGTTTTTTATGTAGTTTTGGTTGGGGCTTTTCTTGCTACGATTATGATTTTGAGGGAAATACCTTTACCCATTTTCGCTGATGGCATTACTAATTGGAACATAGGAGAGAACGCAGCAAAAGCAGCTATAACATTCAGCGGGATTACATTATTGGCTTTGGTAATATTGTTTATTATTGTTGCTATTAAGTCGAAAGAAAAGTTATATAGAATTCGTTCATTGGTTTTTGCATTAGGAATCTTTGTCTTTTTAACTGGTGGCCCGTTACACAATATAGCCAAAAGCAACATTCAATATTTGTTAGCTGACATTTTAACCCCAATCGCAACATTAATATTGCTGTTGGGCGTTTATTTACCTCGCCTCAAGGACAAAAATAAAATAAACATGAATCAAAATCGATAAGGGGTTTAGCTGCGCAAAACAAAAAAGCTCGGTTTTCAAACCGAGCTTTTTTGTTTTCACTTTTTTTAATCTATAATATTTATTCTAGTTTATTAGGTTCTGTGTTTGTTAATTTATCTTCTTCTGTCCAATAAAAAACTCCCGAAGCCATCAACATAAATCCGATTAAAACCAACAGGTCGGCTATTAAATAATGCACTGATTTTTTTGTGATATCATGCAGGGGTCCCCCTATAATTAAAAAAATGAGCCCTAATGCGATTAATAAATTGCGCGCTGTTGCATTATTATTAACACGATATAACCTTATGCCATTATAGATAAAGATTATTGCGGACACTCCCCAGCCAAGCAGAACAATTATTAATATAAGCTGCCCAACAACAGGATTAGCATTTAGCAATGTTATGCCAGTTTTTGTGTCAAAAATAGGAGTGTTGGGTTTTATAATATTAGTGTAGGTTATAAAAGCTCCTAATAGCGTAATCGCTGAAAAGGCCGCATATTTTATTTTCTTATTTGAAAGATACAGCTCAAGCGACGCAAGAAGCGTGAAGGCAAGCGCGATATATAAAAATATATGGCCAATTATAAATGCTAAAGCCATAAGCGTGGGAAAAGAGCTTTGGTTAGAGTATAGGGATAAATGTGGAAGGGCGAGAATAAGCTGGAAAATTCCAAGGAACAAGAAAAAATAAGTAAAATATTTTTTAGTTGCTGCGCTATTTTTTTCTGTTTTTAAGTCATGCCATATTTTAATGCCTAATAAAATAGAAACTACTCCGTCGATTAAATGAGTTAATCCGGTTAAGGGTAAAAGGAATATCTTTTGCAGGGATAGGAATGAAAAATAAAGTGCCACGATCAAGATAAAAATTATAATAAATAAAAGAGTTGGTTTCATAAGTTTTTATAAATATTAAATTTTATAAGGATTGAATAAAATCATCAAACTTAAGCTCAGTTTTTGGGATTAAACTGGCCTGGGTTGGAAGGGTGAAATGAAAACTTGTTCCTATATTTTCTTTTGACTCGATCCAAACCGTTCCACCGTGATTAATGATGATATTCTTAGTGATATAAAGACCCAACCCTGAGCCATCGGTATGTACTTTTGTTGCGTTGACGCCTCGAAAGAATTTTGAAAAGATTTTATCTACTTGATTTTTTGGTATGCCGATCCCGTGATCTTTAATAATAACTTCTATGTATTTGTTTGTGTTGGGCTGGATGCTAATTTCAACCTTTTTACCTTCTTTATTATACCTAATAGCGTTGCCAATTATGTTATCAATGGCGATCTTAAGTTTATCTTTGTCTATTTTTAGGAGTGGTAAATTCTTTATTCCTTTTGTAAACTCAACACCTACTTTACGTTGTTGAGCGAGTTGTATGTTTTCATTTATTGATTTTTCAATCACATCAACAAGATTACTAAACTCAAAGTTATATCCAAATATTCCTGCATCGATTTTTTCTGCTTTTAAAAGGTCATTTACAAGATTGATCATTCGATTGTTGGTATCATTGCCTTTTTGTAAAAACGATTTTTGCTCTTCAGTTAATGGGCCAACGTCTCCGTCTTTTAACATTTCGATCATCCATTTTATCGCTGATAGAGGAGTTCTTAGCTGGTGGGCGGCTATTGATATAAATTCGGACTTCATTTTCGAAATAAAGTCATATCTTTTTTTATTTTCATTGAATTCAGTTACTATTTTATCTGAAGTATTATCTAACCTTTCAATTTCTCGGATCATTTTATGGCTTTTTAAATTTTTAGCTTGAAAATCGCCCTTGCTAAGCTTGTCCATAAAAACAATGGTTTCATCAAGAGGCTTTAAAAAGAATTTTTCGAAAAAGAGTTGGATTAAAAAATAAATAGCAGAGTTAACTATTATAAGAAGGAGAAATAGAAATCCAGCAAGTTCAGCAAATTTTAACTGGATAGTGTCGGTTTCAAAGCCAAGCCATAATCCTTTATTCCCACTTCCCTTAACTGTTACCTCTGATAAAGAAGTATTGTTTATCACTGATTCAAAGTGACTTAAATTATCTGCAAAGCTGGGAATTTTCAGTTCCATGTTTTTGTTGGTTTGGTCAGTAGCGAGCGTGATTTCTTTAGTATATAAATCAACAACCCGGATAAATACAACATGAGGCGACTTAGCGGCATTTTGGACTAGCTCTTGTTCGTGAATAGTATCGTTGGGATTGTTAAGCGAAAAATTTAAATTTTGCAAAAGAGCAATTTTTTCATTTAATATTTGACTGTAAATTGTTTGGTAAAGAACATAGAAAAAACCAGCCGCTACAATGGCGTTAATAATCATTAACGGAATTACCATAACGACTAGCAAAAGGTGTTTTATTGAGATTTTCCCCTTAAGCGGGCTGATATTAGGTGGCATTTTATTATGATACTAATAATTTCATTAAGCCGCAAGTGAAAGTATTATACAATACTGAGTCGCCAATGAGGCGGTTTTTTGGTATAGTAAAATAAATATTATGTTGCAAGAAGGATTAAGCGAAAAACAAGTTTTAGAGCTGAGAAACAGATTTGGTGAAAATTCAATTCCATCTAAAAAGAAAACCAGCTGGTTTTTAATTTTATTGGCTCAGCTTAAGAGCCCTTTAATTTATATTTTAATTGTTATTGGGCTTATTTCTTTATTTTTCAAAGAATACTTTGATGTGATTTTAATTTGGTCGGTAGTGGCGCTTAATACCTTGATGGGATTTTTCCAAGAATATCATGTTGAAAAAACCTTAATTGCTCTTAGAAAAATTTTAAAGCCAAAAGCTATAGTTATCAGAGAAGGCAAAAGAAAGGAAATTGAATCAAGGGAATTGGTGCCGGGCGATTTGGTTATTTTAAACTCTGGAGACAAAGTTCCAGCTGATGGAAAAATAATTGAAGGAGTCAATTTATTAATAAATGAAGCAATTTTAACTGGCGAGGAAGAGGCGGTAATAAAAACAGTAGAAGAAGAAAGCAACCTCGCTTTTATGGGCACTGTAGTGATTTTTGGCAGGGGGATTATGGAAGTTTTAAATACTGGAAAAGAAACAGAGATTGGGAAAATTGAAAAGAATTTATCCGAGATAAAAGAAAGGAAAACGCCGATTCAGTTAAGGCTTGATGAATTTTCAAAAAGTTTAGGCAAGATTATTCTTATTGTTTGCTTGGTTATTTTTTTAGTAGGGTTGTTTTATCGGGTAGATACTTTGGAAATGTTTAGGCTTGCTATTATTTTGGCAGTGTCGGCAATACCTGAGGGTTTACCAATAGCAATAACCGTTATTTTAGCTCTTGGGATGAGGAGGATATTAAAAAGAAACGGGCTGGTTAAAAAATTGATTTCAATTGAAACTTTGGGTTCGGCTTCAGTTATTTGTACTGATAAAACAGGAACTTTAACTGAAGGAAAAATGAAGGTTGTAAAAACAGATTTTTCAGACAAAGAAAATATGTTGCTTGCTTTAACCTTAAACAACGAACAAAGAAGCGGATTGGAGGTTGCTATTTGGGATTATGTAAAAAATGAAAAAATGTTTGACCCCCAGAAAATTTTTAACCAAACAAAAAGGGTTTACGAAGAACCATTTGACAGCGAAAAGAAATATTCAATAACTATAAACGAAGTTAAGGGCAAAGAAGTCGCTTTTTTAAAAGGGGCTCCAGAAATCATTCTCCCATTTTGCCAGAGCTTGGATGGAGAGAAAGAAAAAATTTTAGAGAAAATTGAAGAATGGGCAGACGAAGGGTTGAGAGTTTTGGGGGTGGCTTTTAAAGAAGAAGGGAACTTACAGGAGAAAAAAGAATTCTCTTGGCTTGGCTTGGTTGGCGTTGTTGACCCAATTAGAAAAGATGCAAAAGAAGCAATTTTAATTGCAAAAAGCGCTGGTATTCAAGTTAAAATAGTAACTGGCGACTATCGGAAAACAGCCGAAAGAGTAGCTTTAAATCTAGGTTTTAATTTAGAGCCCAAAAATGTGTTAGAGGGGGCAGAGCTGGAAATTATTTCAGAAGAAGAATTAAAAAATAAAATAAAAGATATTTTATTATTTACTCGGGTTACTCCTCATCAAAAACAAAAAATAATAAAAGCGCTTCAGGACAATGGAGAGGTAGTGGCAATGACTGGGGATGGCGTAAACGACGCTTTAGCCCTAAAGAAAGCCGATATTGGCATTGCTGTGGGAAGCGCCTCTGAAGTGGCTAAGGAAGCTGGAGATTTAATCTTACTAGACAATAATTTTAAAACAATTATTGCGGCTGTGGAAGAGGGCAGGTTAATTTTTTCCAATATTAAAAAAGTTGTAAGCTATGTTCTTTCTAATTCTTTTGTTGAGATTTTTTTGATTTTCGGCTCTATTATTTTAAATTTGCCTTACCCTCTTACAATAGTTCAAATTTTATGGCTTCACCTTATTTGCGACGGGCCATCTGACATTATATTGGGCTTTGAGCCTAAAGAAAAAGACCTTATGGAACAAAGGCCCGAAAACCTTCAAAAAGAAAGCATTCTCTCTAATTCAATGAAGTTTTTAATTTTTGGAATCAGTTTTATTGTTGGGCTTCTTTGCTTGCTTATCTTTTGGTATTTTTTGAAGAAAAGCGGAGATTTAAACTTTGCCCGCACTCTTATTTTTGCAACAGTTGCTATGGTTGATTTAATTTACATTTTCTCTTTTAAAAATTTAAAAAGAACTATTTTCAAAACCGAGAACTTTTTTCAAAATAAGCTTTTGTTTTTAGGCGTGCTTTATGGAATTTTACTTACTTTTGTTGCTATTTATTTGCCAGCTTTAAATCGAATTTTAGACACCCAGCCTCTTAGGCCAACTCATTGGCTATTGGTTTTAAGTGTTGCTTTAATTGTTACTCTTTGGGCCGAGGTAGTTAAGATTATGTGTAACCATAAACGCAGGTTTAATAATTAACAGCTCCTAACATTGTGGGATAATGGATAATGGGGTCAGCCACAATTTTTGGCTTTTGTTGTTTTTTGCTGTTGTGATAGAATTAAGATATAGAATAAAATAATGAAAAGCCAAAAATATTTATATCTATTAGCGGTGGTTATTTTTGTTTTAGGCATGGCCGCCTCTGTTTATGTTTTTTTTACTGTTAAGCTATCAGAAGAAAGTTCGTTGTTAAAAAGAGCAAATACTATTGCTCAACTGATTAGCGTTGAATCTATTAAAAACTTAAGCGGCTCAGAATCTGACTTGCAAAATAGCGATTATTTATCTTTAAAGAATGATTTACAAAAGGCCTTAAAGGTTAATCCCGACATAAGATTTATTTATTTAATGGGCAGAAAAGAAAATAACATTTTCTTTTTTGTTGACTCAGAACCACCCAACTCTCCAGATTATTCACCTCCGGGACAGGACTATCCCAAGGCCAGTTCTAAATGCCACGCAGCTTTTAATAGCGATAAAGGCATACATGGAGACCGCTTTTATTTCGGGTAATAGAGATAGATTAAAACGGATGTTTGGCAATTTGCTTTCTAATGCCATTAGGTATTCAAGACAAGGGGGCAAAGTGCAGTTAGCAATTAAAGACAACGTTGACTCTTATTTGTTTTCTGTGGCTGATGACGGTATTGGCGTTCCCGAAAAGGAGCAAAAGAAAATATTTCAAGGTTTTTACCGAACAAAAGGCGCTCGCCTTGCCACAGATCAAGGAACTGGTCTGGGCTTATATTATATTAAACAAGTGGTTGACTTACACAAAGGGCAGATTTGGCTTAAGTCAGAAGAGAACAAAGGGTCAACTTTCTTTGTTAAGCTGAAAAAGTGATCGCTAAGCAAAAAGGCCTTGTTGAAAAAGGTCTTTTTGTTTTAGATAGTCGAGTTATCCTAATTTTTTTCAATATCATGTAATACTTTAATTATTTCATGAATTGAAAGGTCCCCGAAAAGTAGATGCCATGCTTCGTGGTGTTCCCAATAAAGCATTAAGACATTTCTATCTCTAGATCTTCTACTTTTTGGAGTTAGGTGGTGTTTCGTTAAACCCTCTTTTTTTAGTCGGTGTTTCTTTCTTGGCGTTGTTGTGCATCCCTTCTCAATCCTCTGAAGCACTTTAATTATTTCACGGATTGAGCGATCTCTGAAGAGTTTATGCCAAGCCTTGTGTTCTGCATGAAAAAGCATTATAACATGCTCGTCTTGAGTCACTCTGTCTGTTGAGGGTTTTGTGTTATCTCGATTTCTCTTTCTCGACATTGTGTCACCACTCCTTTTAAAGGGCTAAACTGGACATCTAAGAGCAACACCTAAAAACACTTTTCGTTATCTTAGCATGGCCACTAAAATATTGGAACGAATTATTTCTTATAAAAATCCAATACTCCGTAGAGAAGAGTAAATAAAAGTCGTCTTTTAGGTGATTTTTTGGTAAAATAAATTAAATGAAATGGCTAAGTATTTTAAAATTTTATTGTTTGCTGTTTTAATAGCTGTGGTTGCAGGTATTTTTTTAGATATATTTTGGAATAACCCTCAAGCTGAAGGGTTTTTTACAGTTGAAAGAGGGGACAATGTTTTGCAAATTGCCAGTAATTTAAAAAACCAAGGGTATATTGGTAGCAGGCTGATGTTTGTTTGGGACGCTGTTACTTCAGGAAATTTTAAAAAAATGAAGGCTGGGAGATATTTAATTAAAAAAGGCTCTACAAGCAAGGATTTAATAGAAAAATTTACAAAATTTCAATCTGTCCCCATAAATATTTTAATTGCTCCCGGTAAAACCACAAATGATATTGCTCGAATTTTAGCCCAAGCGCGTTTAGTTAAAAAAGATGAATTTTTGGATTTGGTTTTGGGCGTGGGGCTGGAAGGATATTTATTTCCAGATAGTTATTTGATTGACCCCATAGCCACTCAAGAAGATATTGTTAAACAATTTTTAAATAATTTTGATAAAAAATTAACTAAAAATTTAAGAGAAGAAATAAAAAAACAAAAACGAACAGTTTTTGATATTATCACCATGGCCTCAATCTTGGAAAAGGAAGTTAAAACAGACAATGACAAGAAAATTGTAGCTGGAATTTTATGGAAACGAGTAGAAAATAATTTACCTTTGCAAGTTGACTCAACCTTGTTGTATTTTTTAACCTCACAGCACCCAAGCTTAGTTGATAAAAATGTTGAATCGTTATATAATACATATAAATATGCTGGCTTGCCTATTGGCCCAATTTGTAACCCAGGAATAGAAAGCATTATGGGGGCAATTTATCCTAAAAATTCGGATTACTGGTTTTATTTAAGCGCTCCAAGCGGAGAAACTATCTTTGCCCCAACATTAGGCCAGCATTTAATAAATAAAGCAAAATATTTAACAAATTAAATCATATGACAACAATACCCGAAACGCCCCCGTCCCTAGAAGTTCAGTCACAGCCAGCTTCGCAATTACCTATTACAAAGAAAACGTTCCCAAAGATATTGCGTCTTCGCAATATTGCAATGGGAGCGTTTTTTGTATTAGTGGCGGCAGGTGGCTTATATTTTTTTGCCAACAGGCAAGTTAGCCAAAATATATATTACAGCGACAGCTATAGACTAGTCCCGGAGAAAATTTCTCAATCAGCTGTTATAAGAATTTCTTTGCCCAAGGGCGTTGATAAAACTTTGGCCCAAAAAGCCGTTACTTTTGACCCGGAAATAAAAGGCGCTTGGGTAAAAGATGGGCCAATTGCTTGGTGGCAGGCGCAAAGAGCAATGGCGGCAGTAACAGAACAAAAAGTAAATACTAATTTTATTGTTTTTAAGCCCCAAGAACCCTTGGACTTAAACAGATATTATGCAATCAAAGTTGATTTGGGAGAGGGGAAGGTTTTAGCTAGCGATTTTTTGGTGGCCCAAGACCCAGAAGTAACTGCTATTTTCCCAGCAACTAATTCCGAAGCTCCAGCAAACTCTAAGATTACCGTAGTTTTTAACCGCCCAATGGTTCCTGTGACAACCATTGACCAATTAGAAAAACAAGACATTCCTGTAAAAATAAGCCCAACAACCGAAGGAAAGTTTAAATGGATTAGCACCAATACTTTACAATTTATTCCAAAAGATTATTTGAAAAAATCAGCCAATTATACGGTTGAAGTAAAAAAGGGATTTGTTTCTCTAGACGGCTTGGGGGTTTCTGATTTTAAAAGCGCGTTTCAGGTTCTTAAATTAAGGTATGCTGACACAGAAACTTATCCTAAAATTTACAGCCAAATTTATGACCAGCCCGTAAGAATATATTTTAATCAGCCAATTAATTTAAATAAAACAAAAGCAGAAATAAAAATAATTGACAAAAGCACCAATAAAGAAGTCCCCTTTGTAGTTCAATACGCTGCAAAAACGAAAGACGAAATAAACAACAACCCGCAGTATAAAACAGGAGATAGTTTTGGTTTTAAAATCAGCCAGACAATGGCAAATATTTTTGATTTTTCTATTGGCCAAAAAGAGGAAGTTGACCAATCTGCTATTGAAATCTATCCTCAAAAAGATTCATTTGGCCGAGCTAAGTTTTGGGATTTTAAAAAGGATTACACTATTACTATAAATAGAGCTTATCCTATTGAGGGAGATATAATTCTAGATATTGCTAAAAAAATTGATGTTGCCACAGCTGATGTTGTGAACAGATGGTCTGCATTTTCAGATAGAACTAATTTGGCCAGTTTAAATTTATTTGATCCGCAAGGATATTTAACTTTAACTTTTTTTGAAGATATAGATTTATCTAGAAGCCGTATCACAGCCACAAACTTGCAAAAAATAGAGTATGGAAAAAAGTGCAAAGATGAAAATAGCTATGACAGGGCAAATTGCGAAAAAATTCAGGACAGCAAAGCCATAAATATATATTTTAAAGCAGAGGCCATCAAGCCGGGCGATTATTTGAGTATTGATTTGGAAAAAATAGTTAATATAAACGGCTTACAAATAAACAAAAACACGATTTCAAATAAGGCCATAGTTTATTCTGCCTTAAAAGTTAGCTTGGGTAATTCGGCAAAAGCATACGATAATTTAAGTAAAAAATACTTAAACGGTTTTTACTTGTGTTCAAATAATCCCTTACTTGCGCCAGATAAAAAGGATTTAAAAGAAAAAATTACGGGTAATCTTGATTTTCAGACAAATTCTTTTTATCAATCAGATTGGGCATACGAGGCATCTCCCTGCCCAGTGGGGACTATCATAACTCGAGTAAGCGGAGGATTCGCGCCAAATAGCAATTATAATCTTAATTTAGACATAAACGATGTTTTTGGCCAAAATATAAAACAAGAAATTAGCTTTATGACAGGGTCTATGGAGCCAAGTAGCGCTTATGCTTTTGGTTTGCAACAGAGATATAGTGTTACCTCTCCGCAGGACACTGTTTTAAATTTTGGCGCTGTCAATATTTCTTATGTTGATTTAGAAATTTGTAAAGCATCGGCTTCAGATTTTGAAAAAATGTACGAAGATAATAATATCAACGCTTCGGCTTGTAGCGATTATAGAACCAAAAGAATAGGCCTACCCGAAAGATATTGGATAAATAATTATTTCCCAGTTAACCTGGCGGATTATTTTACAGACCCTATTGGAAATTATGTGGTTGCTTTGGCAAACCCCTTGCTTTCAAATAATAAGGGTAGAAAATTTACCAGTTATGTTACAGTAACAAACTTAGCCGTGGCTGAAAAATCCATTGCTCCAGCTACTGATTATTTAGGGTCATCAGAAGAGCGATTATCCACAGAACAAATAAACAGTTTAAAAAATCTTTATTGGGTAACTAATATAAAAACTCAAGAGCCAGTGCCCGGAGCTACTATAAAGTTTTATGGAAAGAGCCGTAATTTGCTTGGAACAGCAATAACCAACAATGACGGCTTGTCTTTTTCCGCTCCAGCCCTTGGCGTTAGCTATATTGTGGCTAGCTTAGGAAATGACAGTACAATAGTTATGCAGGATAATGACGGGATGAATTGGGCCCAAGATGCCTCTAACTATAAAAAAACCTATATATACACAGACAAACCTTTATATAGGCCAGAACAGACAGTTCATATTAAAGGTATTTTGCGCATTGGTTATGATGGAAACTATGAAATGTTTAATAACAAAACAGTAGAAGTTAAAGCAAACGATTCTAAGGGGACTGTTATTTTAGATAAAAATATTGATATTAATGATTTTGGAACTTTTAGCCTTGATTTTATGCTAGATAGAAATTCTCCTCTTGGGACATATAGTGTTTGCGTGAAAGGTAGTTATAATTGCGCGTATTTTGATATAAAAGAATACGTGCCCTCGGCCTTTCAAGTTAGCCAGAGCTCTTCAAAGAGCGAGTATATTTCCAAAGACACAGCAAACCTTGAGGTTGATGCTAACTATTATTTTGGCGCGCCAGTTGATAACGCGCAAGTAAGCTACACAATTAGCAGCCAAAATTATTATTTTGATAAATATGCAGGCGGAGAGTGGTTTAATTTCGGCTCATGGGACGACAACTATTACTACTCAAATTCGTATTATTATGGCGATAAATTTATTTCCCGAAACAGTGGAACAACTGACAAAAATGGCAAATTTAAATTCTCACAAAAACTCGATTTGCAGGAAATGCTAAAAAACAGCGCAAGCCAAGGGAGCAGAATAATTGTTGTGGATTCAACTGTAAAAAATAATTTAGGACAGAGCATCTCAAACCAGCAATCTTTTATTGTGCATGCGGGCGCTTATTATATTGGCGTTAAAACAGACCCATACTTTGTGGCCAAGAATCAGGAATTTGATTTAAAAGTAAAAACAGTTGATGTTAATGGAGAAAATTTAGGCGTTGGAAATATAACCGCCAATATTTATGCAGTTAATTGGGTATATGCCAAGCGGCAAGAAGTTAGCGGAGTGTTTAGCTACCAATGGGAAGAGAAAAAAGATATTGTCAAGACAATAAATTTTGGCACAGATAGCAATGGCGATTGGAAGGACAAAATAAAACTTGATAAAGAAGGCCAATACGATATAGAGCTAACTTCTCACGATCGGCCCGGGAACTTAATCAAATCCAAAACTAGCATTTACGTTTATGGAGAGGGCCAAGCAAGCTTTAATTTTGACGACGGCACAACTCTAGACTTAAAAGCTAGTAAAACCGAACTTAAAGCTGGCGAGCAAGGGCAATTAATTATTAAATCTCCCTATCTAAAATCTAAGGCCTTAATAACTATTGAAAGGGGCAAGATATTTGACTACAAGATAGTTGATTTTACTGGAAACATATTAGGATATAATTTCACAGCCACAGATGATTATAGCCCCAATGTTTTTGTTTCTGTGTTACTGCAATCTTCCGACCCTGCTGTAAAATTTGGTTCTCAAGAATTTAGAATAAACAGCGATAAGTCAAAAATTAATTTAGAAGTGCTTTCCGACAAAAAATTCTATAAACCCGGAGATAATGTAAATTTAAGCGTTGTAGCAAAGGATTCTGCTGGCAATCCGCTAAAAACAGAAGTTTCAGTGGCTGTGGTTGATTTGAGCGTTTTGGCTTTGGAAGGCAACCCTAAAAAAGACCCTTTGATATTTTTTTACAATGGTTTCCCGCTTACAGTTTCCACTGCCTCAAATATAAAAAACAAGATTGTTCGCATTGACCCTGTGGATATATCCAACACCAAAGGTGGGAGCGGGGGAGGCGGGGCTGACAATAAAACAAGAGGAGACTTTAGAGAAACAGCTTTTTGGAGCGCTGTGGTGCAGACTGGCGATGATGGCAAGGCTCAAGTATCATTTAAACTGCCAGACAACCTAACTACTTGGCAAACAGAAGTTTTAGGAATAACCAAAGATACAAAGCTGGGAGTTAGTTATATTCAATTCCAAAGCAAAAAAGACCTTATGGTTGTTCCTTTAAAGCCCAGGTTTATTGTGCCAGAAGATACTTTTAGCGTTGGCGCTCAAATTTTCAACCAATCTGATAGTGATAAAACATTTCAAGTAACATTTAAAAGCGATACGCTGGAATCCTCTGATAATAACGTAGAAAAAACAGTTAGAATTAATAAAGGAGAGCAAAAAACAATATATTTTGCGGCCAAAGCCCCAGCGAAATTTAATGAGGGCGTGCATACTTTCACTATTACAGCTAAAGGCGACGGACTAGAGGATTCTGTGGCTGGGAGTATTGCTGTTAGGCAAAATTCCACTTATGAGGTTACAGCCAGCGCAAATTATACTCAAGGAGATACAGCTAGAGAAATAATTTACTTGCCCGAAAATGTTTCCCCAATTAATGGCGATCTAACCTTAAGAAGTTCAGCTACTTTGGCTGTGTTTTTGTCGGATGCTTTAAATTATTTAATTAATTATCCGTATGGTTGTTCTGAACAAATTTCCAGCAAATTAAAAGCCATTGCTATTATAAAGAATGGCTTGCAAATTCCAAATTTAGCCGACAAGTTCAAGTTAGAAAAGGTTGAGTATAAAGACAAAATTTATACAATTGACCAATTGGTTGATATTGGCTTGGCTGATATTTATAAAAACCAAAATTACGATGGCGGTTTCAATGCGTGGGGATATGGAAGCTCTCAATATTTTGTAACCCTTAAAGTTGTTGATGCGTTAAATGCTCTCAAAAAAGCTAACTACCCAGTTAACAGTGATTCTTTAAACAGGGGAGCAGATTATTTATATGCCTATTATAATAACCCGCAAAGAAATATAACAAGCGATGAGAAGATTTCTCTGGCTTTAGTGTTAATGCAAACTGATAGGTATAAAAATAATAGCAATTTAGCAGGAGAGATGCGCGCTATTATAAACAACGCTTCAATGATTAACGATAAGCTGTCCCAAAAAGCATTGGGGGAGCTTGGCGTGCTGGTTAATATGGGTTTGTTTGACGCATCTGCTAAGACAAAAATAAACAATAGCCTTGATAACAGAATAAATATAGATTCTCGAGGCGCATTTTTAGAAGGTAAACAAAATAATTATTATTATAATTATTTTGAATCAACCATTGGCGACACTGCTTTGTATCTTAAATCGCTCTCCTTGGGCAAGCGGGATACCGCCATAACAGACAAGATAATAAGATGGCTACTTAGCTCTAGGGATAAAGACGGAGCTTGGGGGTCTACGCAAAATACTTTGGCTGTTGTTGAAGCATTTACAGATTATCTTAGCTGGAAAAAAGAAACAAAATCTGTTTACACCTTAGACACTCTTATTAATGGTAAAAGTATTGATACATTTAGCTTTAATGTTTCCACTATTTTAAACCAAAACAAAAAGACAATACCTGTTAGCGATTTGAAGATAGATGATTACAACACTTTGGAATTGAAAAAGACGGGTTCTGGCTCTTTATATTATGATATGGCGCTAAAATATTATCTTAATGGAAATGTACAGCCACGAGATGAAGGGTTTACTATTACAAGGCAACTTTATGCTTTAGATGATAAGGCTGGAAATACCCCATTAATAAAAGCTAAGGCCGGCGATCTTGTTAGAGAGCACTTAACTGTTGTGGTTCCAGTTGAGCGCAGAAATGTCCAGATAGAAGATTTTATCCCAGCTGGCTTGGAAATTGTTGATTTAAGCTTGGCCACTGAAAGCAAGGACTTGAGGTTTAATCAAATTGAAGTAAAAGCTCCGGAAATTTACCCTGATTTTAAAGAAATACGCGATGACAGAGCGTATGTTTATGTTAGCAATTTAAAAGCTGGCGTTTATGAGTTTGACTATTATTTAAGAGCTTTGGTTCCTGGTAGCTATTCGCAATTACCAGCAATAGTTTCAGAAATGTACACACCTGAAAATTTTGGCCGCACAGGTAGCTTCAATTTTCAAGTGACCAACTAATTACCAACAAATCGCACAAATATAGTTTCTGTTTGCGATTTAGAGGAGGCTGTTATTTCATAATAGCCTTCTTTTTTTGGAGAAAAAAATATCTCTTGACCAGTTCCATAACTTTGGCCATTAACTGTCCAAGTGGCAGAATCTTTTGCTTTCAGAGCAATTTGCGCATCAATCTTAAAGGTGAAAACATCATTGTTGTGCGGGCTTAAAATAAATGCTTTGTCCTGCTCTTTTATAATATTTTGTGACTTTTCAAAGTCATCATTGACTAAGCCAAACTCCACCCCGTTTTTACCTTGGTATTCTTTTACGCTGGAAAAATCAAATTGCGTATTTTTATTATAATCTGAATTGAGCATTGCTTGCATAATTTCGTTCCAAATTCTCCCAGCTCCTATTTGCCCAGAAACAGCATCGGTGGGCGAATTGTCTGCGTTGCCCACCCACACGCCAACCAAAAAATCTGGCGTATAGCCAACAATCCAGCTGTCAGTATAGTCGTGCGAAGTGCCAGTTTTTAAGGCATAATTATTGGCTGAAAGATTTAAAGAGCTTTCAGCGCCAAATTGGTCTATTCCTGTTTTGCGATCGCTTAAAATTTTGTTTATAAGTTCAACATAATCTTTTGGCGCTATATCTTTATTTATTGCTTCATCATCACTGAATATTTTTAAGCTAGCAAGCTTTCCTTGGCTTGGGAAAATTGAAAAATAATGAGTTAAATCCAGTAAATTCATTTCCAAGCCCCCGAGGGCAATTCCAAGCTGGTATTGGTCTATGGGCTGAACAGGGCTATATGCTAAGTCCTTTATCAAAAATTGGTTAAAGTTTTCAACTCCAACAAACTCAAGCGTTTTTACCGCTGCCACATTGATACTGTTGGACAATGCATAATGCGCTGTCATTTCGCCGTGGTATTTAAAGTCATAATTTTTAGGATAAATAGGATACCCTCCAGGGCCTGTATATTTATATTCGCGGTCATCAATTAATGTGTATGGCCGCATTCCCGCCTCAAAACCAAGCAAATAAATAAATGGCTTAATGGTTGAGCCAATTTGCCTAGGTTTTGTGGACATATCAATTTTATAACCATCGGAAAACGAGCTGGGGTTTGGCGAGCCAATCAAGGTAATTATTTGATTGTCGGGCACAGACAAAATAACAACAGCGGCGTTTTTTGCTTTTTTGTCTTTCAAAACATCAATGTTAGAAGACACAATTGAGCGCGCTTTTTGCATTAGGTTGCTATCAATAGTTAATTTGAGATTTTTATTAATATCATCAGGAAGATATAGGGCTAATTCCAAAATCGGCTTATTATTTGAGATATAATTTTGTATATTTATTTGGCATTCCTTTGGCTCAATAAAATTATCGGTTTTTACGCCAAGCGATACGGATAAGATTCTTGCTTTTTCTATATTTAAATCACTTGCTGGGTTATAGCTGGTTGGGCTGTTGATAGTGGAGAGTAGCTGAACAATCTGCCCGGTGGTTAGATTTTCAGGAGACACATTAAAGTATCCTTGAGTTGCAGATTTTATCCCTTGAAATTGGTTTCCAAAATAGATTGAGTTTGCGTACATTTTTAAAATTTCCTCCTTGCTATTAAAAATCTCTAGGCTAATAGTATAAAAAGATTCTTTTATTTTATTGGTAATGTTTCTTTGGTTTTCTTTTTCTAAAAGTATTTTTGCTAATTGCTGGGTTATGGTGCTAGAGGCCTTTCTTTGTGATAAGCCCAACTCGTTTCCAATAACCTGCAATATCCCCCAAAAATTAAAACCAAAATGCCAATAAAAATATCTATCCTCTTTTTTTATTAGTAAAGTTTTGAAATTAGGCGGGATTGAATCGGAATATTGGGCATAATATTCTTTGGGATTTTTTGAAATAAAAAAAATATTATTGTTGCGGTCAATAAGAGAAAAGGACTGGTTGGAGCGATAAACAGCTAATAATTTTGCGTTAAGGCTACCCAAGGTGATAATACCCGAAACTATAAGAATGCCAAAAATCAGTATAAGCAAGATTTTCAATTTCATATCGTTTAATTATAGCAAACAAAATCGCCAAGAGGATGATTTTTTGTAAAATAAAGTAATACGAAGCTTCAAAGAGGAGTATAATGAGGATATGATAAAAATAAAAAATTATGAACTCAAAAATTTCTATTTTAATAGACGAGTCGGGAACTCTACCCGACCCAAAAAATAAAGTGATTATTATGGCCGCTGTTGGAGTGAATACTCAAGAAGTTCTTTTATCTGTGTTGAAAAAGGCAAGGAAGAGCATGGCATGTGACAAAAAGGAAAAGGTTATTTCCGAAGTTAAGTTTTACAAAGCAGGCGAACGCACAAAAACTGTTTACCTAAAAGAGCTATCTTTGGCTGATGTAAATATTTTCGCTTTAATTATTGAAAAGAACAATCAAAGCATAAAAGATACGCCCGATAATTTTGCTTTGCTTGCCTACATTTTACTTAAAGAATGTTTAGTTTTTTATCAAGATATTAAAATTAAAGAAGTGATTTTTGATAAGCATTTTCAACAAAAAGATGATTTGATAAAATTTAACGAGACATTGCTTGAATTGTTAGGCGAACCGTTTATTTTGAAGCATTTGAGTAGCGTGGATAACCCCGAGATAAATTCAGCGGATATGGTAGCAGGGAGTTTGCTTTGGAAGTATACAGGAAAAAATGAAAAGTTTTATAATCTTATTAAAGATAAAATTATCAGTGAGCAGTTGTTAAATTGGAAAGAGGCAAAGGCAATGATTTTTGCTAATAAAAACAAAAAACCTCACGAACCGGTGTAAACACCCATCCGATGAGGATTTGTATTTATATAATAGCAAATTTCAAACCCGCTTGTCAAGTCCACGAGCGTGCCCTACAAAATTTTAAGAAGAGTATAATAAGATATGCTGAAATATCAACAAAATAATTATGCGTACATAGATGGAGCTAACTTATACGGTGGCGTTGCTGGTTTTGGCTGGAAGCTTGACTATGGCCGTTTTCGTGTTTGGCTTTCTCAAAAATATAATGTGAATCGTGCCTATATATTTCTTGGTTTTATTCCTAAATATAAAGATTTGTATGCGTATCTTCAAGAGGCAGGATTTACCCTTATATTTAAAGAAGTTATCTATGATAACAATGGCAAGCCAAAGGGTAATTGCGATGCCGATTTAGTAGTTCAAGCTATGAAGGATGCTTATGAAAATAGTTTTGAAAAAGCGATTATTGTTACTAGCGATGGCGATTATGCCAGTTTGATAAAATTTCTCAAAGAAAGAGATAAGCTAAAAGCTATATTGTCGCCTCATAACAAAAAACTTTGCTCAATTCTTTTAAAAAGAATAAATGTTCCCATTGCTTATTTAAATGACCAAATAAATATTTTGCAGGTTAGAAAAGAAAAAGCCCCCGACATGGATAAAGCCACATAAGGGTCTTTTTCGTAAGTATTAATTATATGATAGCAAATTTCAAACCCGTTTGTCAAGTTGACGAGCGTGCCCCGAAAATCCCAAAAAGAGTATAATGAGGATATGAAAAAGAAGTTGAAAAGTCGCGGTAAATAAGCTAATATAACAGCAATAATAATAACAATATGGATAAAAAACAACTTATACAAAAAATTGAGAAATTGAGAAATTCGCGGGTTATTACTTATTTAACAAGCGACAGGCAAGGAGCCCCAGGCACACCAACGGCTAAAATCGCCATGGATATAGTGCCAATAATCAGCAAACATTTACGAGCCATTGGCAAAACCGAGAATATTGATTTGTTTTTACATTCATCTGGGGGAGACACAATGGTGCCATGGCGTTTGGTTTCAATGATGAGGGAGTATTGTGACAAGTTTTCTGTTTTAATTCCATATAAAGCCCATTCAGCTGCCACAATGATTTCTTTAGGGGCTGATGAAATTATAATGAGCGATTTATCTGAGCTTTCGCCAATTGATCCATCAACCGCTAATGTTTTTAATCCGTCAGACCCGCAAAATCCGCAAAATAAAATTCCAATTTCTGTAGAAGATGTAATGGCTTACTTCGATTTGGCTAAAAATAAATTTGGCATAAAAAATGACGCTGAACTTGCTAAAATTTTTGGTAAGTTTATTGAAGCCAACCCGCAAATTCATCCTTTGGCTTTGGGCAATGTTAATCGAACCCATAATTTAATTAGAATTTTGGCAAAGCGATTGCTAAAAAGCCACAAATCGCCAATGAAAGATGATGAAATTGATAAAGCCGTTGATTATTTTACAGAAAAGCTTTACTCTCACCAGTATTTTATTGGCCGAAAAGAAGCCAAAGAGGACTTGGGCCTAAAAGCAGTAAGTCCAGCAGACGAGGAACTTTCCAAGACAATGACGGAATTATACGAGGAATACGCTAATGAAATGGAGCTTGGCATTTTATGGAATCCAGAAAACGAACTTGGCCAAAATGCTATGCAAAATACAAAGGGTTATAAAATCGCTTTTATTGAAAGCGCGGAAATTTCAAATTATTTTGAGCTTTCGCTTGAGTTTAAAAAGCAACAGGTAAATATGACCCAGCAAACGCCTCAAGGTCCAATGCAAATACCCCAAGAACAAGTGGCCTTCCGCCCCATCTCCCAAGGCTGGAAGTAAGTAGGTTTAAAAATTTTAAATTTAAATAAATTTATGATTCAAACAAAGCAGGTTAACATAACGCAGGCTTACGAAGAAAGCATTTCAGATATTGTTCAGTTAAAAATAGTGGATATTAGAAATAAAGTTATAGAATTATGGGATAAACAACCAATAATTACTCAATTTCCTGATATGGTTGCTATTATTGAACCAACTCAACAATTAAATTGTGTGGTGCAAGGGAAAAAATCTATAATTTCAAATCAAGATATAGCAAAAGAGTTTGAAGGTCGCGATCTAGATAATTTTATTCGATTTGTTATAAGTTTTTCAAAAACAATAGGAAGGCCCCTTAAGGCATTTGGTTTTAATTATACTTTTTTATTAGATTTTTCAGACTACAAAGATAAATTAAGTGAAATTAGGGAGAAGAATAAAAGTTTTTTGAATTTAAGTAACTTAGAAATAGAGAACAAAGATTTCTTAGGAAATGGTATTAATATTTCCTACATGAAAGATAAAGATAGAATTCAAATAATTTCTATGCCAAATTATGACGAGGCGTTAGCCAGTGTTGTTAGTTTAGTTATTCAAACGAATGTTCATTTTTACGAAGACAAAATTCCCGAATTCGCCGATCTAATCGTTATATTTAGGGATTACCATAGGGTCTTGGTAGAAAAGTTAAATCAAATTTACAATATATAATCAAATAATTATGAACGATACCTTTTACATAGAAACAAATCAAATAGAAGGCGATCCAATCATTATACCTGGTATGGTTTCTGTTAGTGTTTTTGGACAAAATTTCTCTAGTACTGTGTATACAGAAAAAGATAATGATATGGAATCGTTGGCATTTAATTATATGGAAATACCACGTTTGGTAGATATTGAAAAAGAAATTAGAGATTATGAAGAGAGATATAAAATGAAATCAGATGATTTTTATAAAAATTGGAAAACGAATCCTTCTTTTGATAATTTGGATTTTAATGAGTGGGCAAGATTGCACAAATTTTTAGAATATGCAAAAAATAACTGACCTACGCCGACACATTGACAGAATCAATAAAATTTTATCAGACAATCAAAAATATTTTTGCGATGGAACACCGAATGTTGTAAGAATGAAAGAGAATCCGATTAGCAAGGGCGTGTATGAGATTATACATAGCTCTCTGTTTTTAAGATCTACACATAAAAAGATTATTTCTTGTATAAAAATTCAAGAAACTTGGATTAATGATAAAAGAGTTGAATATAGCTATAGATTTGAAATTCCCTATGTCGAGTACGTTTTTGCTTGCATGCTTAATAAAAAAACTGGATATAAGACATTTGAATTTCGCTATGAATCACATGCGAATAAAGAACAAAAAGAGGATAGGGCAGAGAATAGAAAAGAATATCCGAAAGATCATCTACATGTTTTAGATAATGTACCGCCTCATTATAATGTACACAAGCCAATAGAATTTGAGGATTTTTTTAACATTATTAAAAACGATTTTATTAACGACGATAATTTAATAGATTTTAGATATTAATTATATACCATCATTAAATTGGATAGGGAGAGAAGGGGAAATAAAAATACTCGCCTGTGGGCGAGTTTTGGTTTTACGGGGTGGAAAATTTGGAGATATTGTTATTGTTTAATATAATGAATCAATGATGGTGGGATCAGACATATGTCTGACACTGGGAGATATCATGGGGAGTTATAGGTGGTTAATGGGTAGATTGATATATTTTTGGGTAGATTTAGACGCTACTTGTGTAGATTTTGACAATATGTTATCATATTCTATATGGATGAAAAATTATTTACAATTGGTCAAGCCGCTGAATATCTCGGCGTTTCTTTGAATACATTGCGTCGTTGGGACGAAAGCGGTAAGTTAATCGCAATCAAAAAGGATGGCGGAACTCATCGGTATTATCGCGAGAAAGATTTAGAAGTTTTTGCCAGTGATTTAATGAAATTTGCCTCCGAATGGATTCAAGACGGTATTGAGTTCCCGGGCACGTTTTATTGTCAGACGAGTTCGATTTTTAACGCAAGGTTAACAAAAATGGAGTATGTACTTATGCATAAACCAGGGTTTGAAAAATTGTATTCTTTGATTGTTTTAATTACTGGAGAAATCGGTGATAATTCGTTTGCTCATAATTTAGGAAAGTGGCCAGATACAGCAGGAATCTTTTTTGGTTATGACCTTGAGAAGCGTATCATAGTTCTTGCCGATAGAGGATTAGGTATTTTAGAAACATTGCGTCAGATTCGTCCGCAACTTCCAAGTCATGTGGTGGCGGTAGAAGTTGCTTTTACTGAATTTATTTCTGGTCGGGCGCCGGAGAAACGCGGAAATGGACTTAAGCTTGTTCGGGAGGTGGTTACCGAACAGCCAATTGATTTATTTTACACCAGCGGAGATGCAGAAGTGCGTATGCGAGGCGTGGATAAAGCGTTTCGGGTTATCCGTGGTCAGCACATTTTGCGAGGATGTTTAGCGAAAATAGAGTTTTAATAAAAAAAATATATGAAATTACAATTAGAAAAGTTTGGCCAAACATTAATATCAAGGGAATTGGGTAGTGAAGCTTTCAAGGCATTTCAACCAACTTTGCGCGAGCTTCCTAAAGACGAAGAGTTGGAAATAGATTTTTCTGGCGTATTAACATTATCACCTTCATGGGCCGATGAATTTTTAAGTCCGCTACTTAATCAATTAGATGAGAAGTTAACACTCTTACCAAGCGATAATCTTTCAGTACATGCAACCATCAGGATTCTTCAAGAAGCCAATAAGCGATCATTTAAAGTTAGGCCGTAATTATTAAGTGGCAGGCATATGTCTGACACTGGGAAAAGTTTATGAAAATTTTTCAAGGGAAATTTTTTGCTGGGGCGTTTATTATCTTGTTGTTTTTGGGTTTTGGCTATTACTACAGGGAAAATGTTAGCCATTTTTTGCAGATGATTTTAAATCGAGTGCAGCCCTGCCAAAGGCCAATAACATATTCTATTGCCAGTATTGACCCGCGCTTTGGCTTAACAAAAGAAGAATTATTAAATGCTATAGAACAGGCTGAAAAAATATGGGAATCGCCAGTGAACAAACAGTTATTTCAATATTCACCCACAGGAAATTTAAAGATAAATTTTATTTATGACTATCGCCAGGAAGCCACAGACGCATTAAGAAAAATAGGCATAGTTATTAAAGACGACCGCTCTACCTACGACACAGTAAAGGCCAAGTATGATTCGCTTATTGCTGTGTATAATAAAGAAAAAACGCAAATAGATGCCTTGGTTGCAACCTATAACCAAGACAAAAGCGCTTTTGAAAAAGATGTTAGCTATTGGAATACTCGGGGCGGAGCGCCGAAAGAAGAATACAAAATGTTAGAGCAAAGAAGGGCTGATTTAAATAATCAGGTTATAGCAATTAATCAAGTTAAGGATTCTTTTAATGGATTGGTTAATACTATAAATTCAACAGAGATAATTCTTAACAAATTAATTGCCACGCTTAATCTTCAGGTGAGCAAATACAATACAGTTGGCTCATCAGCTGGCAAACAATTTAACGAGGGCGAATATATAAGCAAAGCCGGAGGAGCAACAATTAATATTTTTGAATTTAACAACAATAGCCAGCTTGTGAGGGTTTTAGCCCACGAGCTTGGGCACGCTTTGATTCTTTCGCATATTGATAACCCCAAAGCCATTATGTATTACCTAAATGAAGGCGTGAACGATAACTTAACAGCAGATGACCTCACAGCCCTAGAAAATAAATGCAGGATTAAATAAGCAAAATTTGGTATAATAAAAATATGAAAAACATTATATGCTTTGCCATTGTAGTCGTCTTGTTCACTATTATTGGATTTAACTTGGCTTGGGCAGCAACAATACAGCAAACCGTGAGCGCTGATGGAGCTATTCAAATGACAATATATGAGAAAGATTTTGACCAGCTACTTACAGACGCTGTTAATGGGCAATTAAAGGGATACATAAAGAGCGGGGCAGTAAAAATTTATGACGGCTACGCGGAAACAATATTTATTGCCCAGAAACCGATTACTGCAAAGATTTTCGCGCGTGTTTCAATTACTGCGCAGAATGGTAAGCTTTATCCGAAATTTTTAAAGATGAGATATGGCTTTATGCCAGTACCATCTTTTTTGATAAACTTTTTTATAAGCAAGTTAGCTGGCCAGAGCTATCAAAATTTTCAAAAATATGGCGTTGAGACACCAGGAATAGAATGGCAGTTAGTTGATTTTAAGAAAGACAAAGCAACTGTAAAATTTAAACATCTTTTAGCTTTTTGATTTTTTCTTTTAGTTCAATCATTTTTAGTTCCCTTCCAACAGTGAGTTTATAAAATTTTTCCAATTCCTCTTTTCTTTTGTTTATTTCTTGCATTCTTTGTTCAGCAAGATTTTTTGCTTTTTCTGCTTCTTCGGCGCGGGCTTCGGCTTTAATTATGGCAATTTTTAGGTCATCGGTGCGCAAGGCAACCTCTTTTTCTAACCTATCCTTATAATGGCTTTCTTTAACAGCGCTTTTTACTAACATATAGCCGCAAATGCAAAAAATACCAAAAACCACTGCAGTAGTTGTTATTAAAACAGGAGTTTCCATCAAAAATGGCAATGTTAGCAAAACAAGCCCAGTAATAACAACTAAAATTTCTGTTAAAATAACTTTGGTTTCTAGGAGGCGATACTTGCTTATTGCCAGTAAAGAAAAAATAGAGAAAAATAAAGAGGTTGGGCTATCAAAAATCGGCGTAAGCTTGTATAAGTTTAAATACGGGAAAACAAAGTTAGACACGGCAACGCAAAAAATATTGATAGAGAGGCCAATTAAAACATAGCCAATTTGTTTTTTTTGAAGGTCTTTAGCGCGCTTGTAGCCAAACGCTAATGTGGCAATAAGGATGATGAAAATTCCAGCCAAAGAAGGAAAATAAATTGAAAAAAATATTTGGTTTCCCGAGTATTCAATGCTACCCTCATACGCATTGCTTATTTCTTCCGCGCTGTGTCCGGGTACGGTTAGTAAAAAATAGCAAGCAAATACTGCAAAAATTGCCACAACAGAAACAATAATAATTTTGGTTTTCGTAATCTTTTTATCGCATATTTTCCATATCCAAAAAAGAGCGCTCAGAGCCGCCAAAAACCCAAAGGCGTAAGTACTTTTTATCCAAAAGGTTGAGGGCAAAATAATCAACAAAAAATTAGCAAATATCCAAAGCGTGAAAACTAAGAAAAAACCGCTAAACAAATAATGGATTTTTTGGCGTGGCTTGCTTGCTAAAGCCAATACAACTAGAAAAAGATTTACCAAAGTGGCAATTAAAATAATAGTGGCTAAAACAGTCATATTAAATTATTATACCTCTATCTATTTTTTATGCTATACTTAAATAGTAGGAATAATTAACTAGATAAAAATATATGGCAAAAAGAGCTAATGGGGTGGGAAAGCAGAGAAAAACACATTCCCACAAAACCAAAAAGCGGTTAGAAATAAAAAAGGTTATGTTGACAGCGAAGAAAGAAAGGGAGAGTAAAAATAGAAACAAAAAGCGTAAATAAAAATAAAGTTTTTAAAAAGCCGCCTTTTGGCGGTTTTTTATGTTAATATATCTACTGATATGCCAACCGACGAAACAATTATAAGATTTAAAGAAGTCTCTTTTGAGTGGAGTCAAAATAAACCTATTCTAAATGAGGCGAGTCTTTCAGTTCGGCGAAATTCAAAAATTACTTTAATGGGGCAGAACGGCGCTGGCAAAAGCACAATTTTTCAATTAATAACTGGAGAAGCAAACCCCGACTCGGGCTCAATTAACATAGACAAGGGCTTAACAATAGCTATATCCAAACAAGTAATTTCCCGCGAAGATCTAAAGTTAACTATAAAAGAATTTTTTGAAAAATGTTTTTCAGAAAAAATATATAACATTGATAAAAAAATTGACGATGTCTTAGAAGTGGTAAATCTTGCTCTCCCCCATAATAGGGTAGTTAAAAATCTTTCTGGTGGGCAAGGGGCGCGAATTCTCTTAGCTTCGGCCTTAATCCAAAATCCAGACCTGCTTTTATTAGACGAGCCAACAAACAATTTAGATAAGGCAGGCATTTCTCACTTAACAAAATTTATTGTTGAGTATCCAAAGACCTGTATTGTTATTTCTCATGATGCTGATTTTTTAAATACTTTTACCCAAGGAGTTTTGTATTTAGATATATTTTCGAAAAAAGTTGAGCAGTATACGGGCGATTATTTTTCTGTTGTTAAAGAAATCAAGATACGCTTGGAAAGAGAGCGAATGACAAACGCTAGATTAGAAAAAGATATTTCCCATAGAAAGGAGCAGGCAAACTTTTTTGCCCAAAAAGGAGGACATTTAAGAGATGTTGCCTCAACTATGAGAAAGGAGATACAGAAGCTGGAGGGTGAAGTTGTTGACTTGAGACGCGAAGATAAAACAATAAAAAAGTTTATTATTCCATCACAAAAAGATATTGGAGGTGTAATTTTACAATTAGACTCTGTGGCAGTTTCTATAAATCATAAATTTGTAGATAAAAAAATAAATATAACCCTAAATAAGAAAGAAAGATTGCTTTTAATTGGGCCAAATGGAATTGGCAAAACTACACTTTTAGAAAAGCTGGTCATGGGAAGCGCAAAAGGAGCGTCTATAAAAGAGGGCGTTAAAATTGGATATTATAGGCAAGATTTTTCAACACTAGATTTTAATGCAACTGTTTATGAAGCGCTTTCAAATGCAATGGGAAGCGATGGCACAGAGCAAGTACTTCGAGCTCACGCAGCCGGGTTTCTTTTGGATAGCGAAATATTAAAGGCGAAAATAGGGTCTTTATCAGAAGGCCAAAAAGGGCTTGTTGCTTTTGCCACTATTGCTTTAGAAAAGCCGGGCTTGCTTATTCTTGACGAGCCAACGAATCATATTAATTTTCGCCATATTCCAGTAATCGCTAAAGCAATTAATGATTTTGATGGGGCTATGATATTGGTGAGTCATAACAAAGATTTTGTGGAAAAAGTAAGAGCTGACTTTACATTAGATTTAGGAGGGTTATAACAGGGTTAGCCCTTGAGGCAATTTTTTAGTATAATTAAGAATATGCAAGTAGAACCTAGTTCAAAATTTTTACGTCTTTTCTTCTTTTTATCGGGGATAATTGCAACTATTGCCTATAGAATAATATTTCTACTAGATCCTTTTTGGATAAAAGTTTCTTGGTACATAGGAACCATAGGCTTTATTTTATACTTTGGCCACCGCTCAGATATTGAAAGAAAAAGAGCAAACCTTATAAAGGACCATAATCTAGTTGAAGTTATTGAAAAAAGCGATATAAACGAAAAAGAAAAACCAGCTCTTTCATACTTGATAAAAACTACCCTCACTTCCAAGGCAAGGATTAATTCAGCCTTCATATTTTTTGTTTCTCTTATTGCTCTTGTTGTGAGTGCAGTAATTGATATTTTTTAGCATCATCTTGTTATTTTTTTGATAAATGTGATAAAATTAATTCATGGAATCATTAATAAAAGTAGATGTTTTCTTTTTTATATCTTCTGTGGCAACGGTCGTATTAACGATTTTAGCTTCTGTTCTTTTGGTTTATTTAATTAAAGCAGGAAAAATTTTATATAAAATTTCAAAAGCGCTTGAGGATGGCTTCAAAGATTCGGAAGAGTTCATAGCCGAACTTAAAACTCGCTTGGAAGATAATATAATTTTTCGGATATTTTTTCCTCCATCGCGGAAAAGTCGTAAAAAAAGTCGTAAATAATAATTCCCGCCTAAGGCGGGTCAGCCTATGGCTGAAAAAAAATATATGACAACAAAAAAAACAGTAAAAAAGAGCGGTTCAAGTGCTTCAAGTGTAGTGGGCGGAGCTATTTTAGGAGCAAGTCTGGCTGGCTTGGCAGCTACAGCTTACTTTTTCTTTGGGCCAAAAGGAAAGACAAATCAGAAACATGCCAAGGCTTGGGCCATTAAAATGAAAGGAGATGTTATAGAGAAACTTGAAACAGCCAGCGAAGTTAGCGAGGCTGTTTATCATGATATTATTGATTCTGTAGCTGGGGAGTACGAGAAAGGAATGAAGGCTAGCCACGAAGAAATAAGCGAGTTGGCTTCAGGTTTAAAAAAGCACTGGAAAACACTTACTGGTTCAAAAAAAGCCGTGAAGCGTAAAGCAGTGAAAGGTGTTAAAAAGATGGCTAAAAAAGCGGCACGATAATTAAAAATAAACTAAAAAACCTTTTTTGAAAAGGTTTTTTAGTTTATTTTGTCCCCTAATGTTATTTCTTATCCTCTAATTTAGACGCGGCTTCGGGCGTGGATACTGTTTTGCTCATAAAAAATAACTTAACAATGCCCCAAGCAATCAGCCAGTAGACCAACATAGCCAAAAGGGTGGTCCATTCAAAAATACTGCCCGCTATCTTTGAGATATGAAAGACAGCGAGAAAGGGAGCGGCAAAAGGATAACTGACATTGTAAATAAAGCTACTAAAGCCAGCTGAAGGGTTGGCGGCAAGTAGTTTTAAAACAAATCGAAACGCCAACAGCACTTCAAGAAGCCCCAGAATATACCAGGTAATTTGAGTACCGCGGTATAGGGGCTTTGTGGAGGGAGAGTTATATGAGTCCATAATTTTTATATTTAATTATTTATTTTTTAGTTTAATATGCGGTTACGACCACGACCACATATTTGTTAGACACAGGTTAATTTTAGCATATTGATTATCGGCTTGAAATGGCGAGTCTTATCCAATACAAAATGCGTGTGAAATGAGTCCTCATTCTAACGCAAAATGAGCCTGAAAGGCTCATTTGTGCGGTAGTGTGTGAATCGTTATCATTGGGGTATATGACTATCACAATGAACGACTCACACAT
>JAUSHZ010000017.1 GCA_030648255.1 bacterium | reverse complement strand
CTTAACAAAATATCTATTTCTAACCTCTCCGCTTCTTTGATGTGGCTACCTTTTTTGTTTTCTTTATTTTCTATTTTTTGCTTGTTCATATGGCGATATTCTATATCGCCAAGTGTTCGGTTTCAAACTGGAATTCAGGCAGCTATTTTTAAAATAACTAAATAAGGATTTATCTTTATTTAGTTTATAGTGTCTTCTTCTGATTCCCTGTCGCTTCTTACACCTAAGGAGGTGGTTAAAAACAAAACCGAATTTTTCACTCAGCTCTATTTTTTTCCTAATCAGAAAAATCGTTAACTACTATTATTTCCAGGAGGAAATTATCATGAAACGATTTAAACTTCTCGCTACGTTGTCGGTTGTGTTGGCTCTGTTGCTAACCAGTACTATGGCTTTTGCAATCTCAACACAACAGATGGTCCAGATTGATCAGATTACAGCCGTTCAGAATTACAGCACAATAATAGCAGCACCGGTAGCCGATAAAGATGTTGGGCAAATGGTCGCTTCTATTAACGAAAAAAATGCAAATTCAGTGGTGTTCAAAGTTGACGCAACTCTTAAGAAAGATGTAACCGTTCAAAAATCCATGGTTTTGGATTTCTCTCAGGTTGTTTCAGCTTCTCCCCCACAGGCACAGTTGGTTTCTTCTCACATCTACTCAGTATTAATGATGGAGAAATCGGTGGTTGTAGAGTCTACACCAATCGCTAGGACACAGGTTGCAACTATTAAACAACCGATGATGGTGGCTGGTATGGGTTATAATCACCAAATTGACGTATTTGCAGTCACAGCAAAAAATGCCGGATTATCAGGAATTGATCAGATGAAAATGGCAGCAGTTTTGCCAAACCAAACTAGCAAACACGGCGAATCTACTGCTTTTCTTGATGTTGCTATAATGGCGTCTAACGTTACCCATGCCACCTACAGGTTGGAAGCGGAGGTCGTTGGCACCATCAAAAACTACGGCATGGCTCAGCTTAAGGGGTCAACATACGGCGGAAGTATAGCTCAAGGCACTATTTTTTCTACCTAAACATCTTCTGAAAAAATAGCTCTTGAGTATACTTGCCGTTTAACCCTTTTTCAATTTTCTTTTTTTATTTTCATAGTTTCTCCTTGTCCGCGGACGATCTCATAAGTCCGCACTAGCTCATTATTTTTTATTTTTTTTAAAAACTAATTCACTCACAAAAATATCCCCCTACTGTTCTATATAAAGTAGAGGGGATATTCGTTTTTATAACCCCAATTTCCTCAGAAAATGGGATTTTTTAATATTTTTTGTGCTAAAATTAGCTTATGAATTTAGATACGCCAGTTTTTAATGGGGGTGGGTTTAATGTGTGCTGGGCTGTGGATAAATAGAATTGCTAAAAAATACTATCCCTGCTAAAATTACTACAAGGTCAATTATAACCCTGCTAAAATTTACATAAAAAAATAACTTAAAATTGACTTTTAACGCTAAAAAGGTAAAATAAAAATAAATTAAAAATAAAAATTATGGCTTCCCTTGTAATAGAAAAAATTTCTCGTAAAAAATCTGGAAAAATTTCATTGGAGATAGACGCTCGCAAGCTTGAAAGATTAGCTGCTAATTTTGGATTTTTTAATCCAGAATTTTTAGAAGCGCTATCAAGGTCTGAAAAGGATTTTGCTTGCGGTAATTTTCAAAACATAAAATCACTCAAAGAGCTAGAATCATAGCTATGATAGAAATAATTGTCACTAAGGAATTTAAGAAATACTACCAAGCCCTGCCAAAAGAAATTCAAAAGAAAGCAATCAAGCAACAGAGATTATTTTGCCAAAATCCATTTTATCCTTCTTTAAACACTGAAAAACTAGAACCAAGAGGCAGACAAGTTTGGAGTTTCCGAATTGACAAAGACTATCGCATAGTCTTTCGTTTTCTCGACCAAAATAAAGTTCTTTTTTTAGTTTGTGGTCATCACAGCTGGATTTATAAATATCGATTTTAATTCAAGTCTACTAAAATCAGCTCAAACCTCCCTGTCTTGGGGATTTTTTATTATATTTTGGTATACTAAGCTTATGCAAAGTTTAATATGAACTTAGAAACACCGGTTTTGAATTTAATGGGGGTGGGGCCGTTTGTGGCTAAGAAACTTAATCGACTGGGTATTAAAACCTTAGGTGATTTAATTTATCACTTGCCTTTTAGATACGAAGACTTTTCCAACATCACCCCTATTGCCAAATTAAAGCCAGCCAGCACTAAAGCTAGCCGAAGTGTTAGCAAATCCCAAGCAGTTCTTGGCTTTTCTAAAAAGCCAATCTTAAACGAAATTTCTTGCATTAGGGGCTTAGTAAAAGACATTGAGAGTACTAGAGCATGGAAGAAGCAAATGGAGATAACCACAGCCATTGTGGAGGACTCAACAGGCACTATTAGAGCAGTTTGGTTTAACCAGCCATTTATGGAGCAAAACCTAAGAGTAGGCCAGGAAGTTTATTTGGCTGGCAAAGTAAAGCTTGGCAAAACCGGACTTTTCTTATCTAGCCCTATTTACGAAATTGCGGATGGCTCTAGGGACTCCCGACACACAGGCCGTATTGTGCCAATCTATCAAGAAACAGTTGGGCTAACATCAAGATGGTTTCGCAATTTTTTCGCTAAAAACCTAAATCAAATTATTGGCAGCCAAAAAGAGTTTTTGCCTTTAGAAGTTTTAAAACAATACAATCTTTTGCCTTTTGGCCAAGCTATTTGGCAGGCCCATTTTCCAGAATCAATGGAAACGGCCCAAAAAGCTAAAAACAGATTTGCTTTTGAAGAGCTCTTTTTAATAGAGCTTTTTGTTTTGCGGGAGCGCATGAAAATAAACCAGCAAAAATCTCCCTCAATTCCAATTAAAGCTGATGAAATTAAAAAATTTGTTGATTCTTTGCCTTTTAAATTAACCGACAGCCAAAGAAAATGCGCTTGGCAAATTTTAAAAGATATGGAAAAATCAGGCCCAATGAGCCGCCTTTTAGAAGGCGACGTGGGTTCGGGCAAAACTTTGGTGGCCTTAATTGGCGCTTTAAATTGCTTTAAAAATGGTTATCAAAGCGCTATTATGGCGCCAACCGAAATTTTAGCCTTCCAACATTTCAAAACAGCCGCTATTTTGCTAAGAAAATCAAAAATAAGAATTGCCTTGCTAACTGGCAAAAGAGATGAGATTATTTCCCAAAAACTTGGCTATGAAAAAGACGGTCAATTTATGCCAGAAACCATTGAAATATCTCGTACTAAAATTTTAGAAAGAGCTAAAAAAGGCGAAATTGATTTGCTTATTGGCACGCATAGTTTAATTCAAGATAAAGTTAAGTTTGGAAATCTTGGTTTGGTGGTGGTGGACGAACAACATAGATTTGGCGTGGCCCAACGGGCTAAACTTTGCTCTAAAACAAAAAGTAGCCAAGGGCTTATCCCTCACTTGCTTTCAATGACAGCAACGCCAATTCCCCGCACTTTGGCTTTAACGATTTACGGGGATTTGGATTTATCTTTGCTTGACCAAATGCCCCAAGGCCGAAAGCCGATTATTACTGAAATCTTTACCCCAGATGAAAGAGAAAAAGCGTATAGTTTCATAAAAGAACATTTAAAAAAAGGTGAACAATGCTTTGTTATCTGTCCAAGAATAGAACCAAGGGCAGACCTAAGTGAAGCCCACTTAGGTCTGCCCTTGGGACGCTCAAACTCTTGGACCAATGCCAAAACCGTAAAAGAAGAATACGAAAAATTGTCAAAAGAAATTTTTCCAGAGTTTAAGGTGGCCTTTATTCATGGTAAATTAAAGGTAGGGGAAAAAGAAAAGATAATGCGCGACTTTAAAAATAACAGAACGCAAATTTTAGTTTCCACTTCCGTGGTTGAAGTGGGAGTGGATATTCCCCAAGCCACAATAATTTTAATTGAAGGAGCCGAGCACTTTGGCCTAGCGCAAATCCATCAATTTAGGGGCAGGGTAGGCAGAAATGATATCCAATCCTATTGCTTTTTATTTGCTGACTCGCCAAGTAAAAACACAAAAGCTCGGCTTTCAGCCATAATAAAAGCTAAAAATGGCTTTGAATTAGCAGAGAAAGATTTGGAAATTAGAGGGCCTGGCAGCTTAATAGGCGCCAAGCAGTGGGGTATAAGCGACATTGCTATGGCCAGCCTCAACAACCTTCAACTTATTGAAACAACCAGAACAGAGGCAAAGGCGCTCTTGACAAAAGACCCCTTTTTGAGGCAATATACTGTTTTAAGCCAAAAGATAGCTAATTTTGGCCAAAGAATACATTTAGAGTAATGACTATACTGCTTGGAGAAATATTAGTTTATATCTCGATATTTATCGGATTATACTTTGCTACCTTTGTTTTTAGCACGGTTTTTGAATATAAAGACGAGATTTACTATAAACCAAAAAGAAAATTTTATCCAAAGGTTTCCTTGATAATTCCTTGCTACAACGAAGAAAAAAATATATCTAAAACACTTCAATCAATTTTAAACTTAGACTATCCCAGAGAAAATTTAGAAATAATTGTGGTTGATGATGGCAGTATTGATAAAACCTTGGCAATTGCCCAAGAGTTTGCTAAAAAAGACAACCGAATAGAAGTTTTTCACAAAGAAAACGGCGGCAAATATACGGCTCTTAATTTTGCCATTGAAAAATCACAAAATCCCTTTGTTGGCACGGTAGACGCTGACTCTTTTTTACAAAAAGACTCTATAAAAAAAATAATGGAGCAATTTGAAGAACCTCAAATTATGGCGGTTATTTCAACTGTGAGAATTGCCAATCCAAAAACAATTTTTGAGGGTGTGCAATATGTTGAATATTTAATGGGCTCTTTGTATAGAAAAGCCTTTGCTTTTTTAAATAGTGTGTCAGTGGTGCCGGGGCCATTGTCTGTTTTTAATAAAAAAGTTTTTTCTAAAATCGGGCTGTACAAAAAAGCGCATCAAACAGAAGACTTTGAGTTTGCCTTAAGAATGCAAAAAGCCAACTTAAAAATAGCTTATGCCATTGACGCTATTGTTTATACGCAGGGATGTAGAACATTTATGGAGCTGTTGCGCCAAAGATTGCGATGGAATAGGGGCTTCTTGCTTAATGTGAAAGATTACCCAGAACTTTTAAACCTGCGAAAGCACGGCAACTTGGCTTTTTTGCTTATAACCAGCGTTTTTGGCTGTTTTATGGCTGTTGTTTTATTTATTTACGGCGCTTACCGATTTTTCAATCTCTTGTATTTAAGATTTAATCAACTAATGTTAGCAAAAGCAGACTTTTTTAGGTTTTCTTTTAATTGGCCCGACTGGACAAAAGTTGACATAACGCCTGTGTTTTTTCTTGGGGCTTGCGCTTTTGTTGTTTTTTTTGCTTATGTATTCTTTAGTAAAAAATATACAAAAGACTCAGGCCCCTCAAAAAGAAATGTTGTTTTTTATTTGGTGATTTTTCCTTTTATAAACTCTATTTTTTGGATAATCACTTTTTGGTCGGTTATGTTTAAGAGAAAAGAAATTATATGGGAATAAAAGAGAAACAATTAAAAAAAATAAATTGGGTAAGACATTTAACAGTTTTTATGGCCACTGTGGTTATTTTTGGCGGAGGATTTTTTTTGAGCAATACTATTATTGAAAAAAAGATTTCAGCTGTTTCAAAGCTTCAGCAAGGATTGAGTATTGACATTTTGTCATTGGAGACCCAGTTTTCTATTTTAGAGCAAGCGCCTTGCAAAAACCTAAACGAGTCAACTCTAACCAAAGAGCTTTTTAACATTTCTCAAAAATTAGAATCAGTGGGCAATACTCTTGGCTCAGACAACCAGGACTATTTAATGCTAAAAAAGTATTATTCTATTTTAGAAATAAAGCACTGGCTTTTATTAAAAAAGACCGCCAAAGAATGCAAAATGAACCTTGTTTCTATTGTTTATCTTTACGGCGACAAAAAAAGTTGCCCTTCTTGTGAAGACCAGGGTTATATCTTAACCACCTTAAGAGAGAAATATCCGTTTTTGCGAGTTTATTCATTTGACTATAACCTGCCATTGCCCCCACTTGAAACTATAAAATCAATTTATAAACTAAAGCCCGATTTGCCAATTTTAATTATCAATGACGATGAGTTATATGGAATGAGATCAAAAGAAGGGTTAGAAGAAATCTTAAGCCAGTATATAAGCTTGGCAAAGCTAGAAGAAAAAGCCACCACCACCCCTTCGACCGGCTCAGGGCGAGCCCAAGCAACCACTACAAAAGTTAATAGTAAGTAGTAGATAGTTATTAGTAAATGGAAAACAAAAATTCGCCCTAAAGCGAATTTTTGTTTTATGCGGTGTATCTTGGACAAAGTTCGAAACTATTTCGAGCTAAATCCAAATGATTAAAGCTAATCTTACGCTCGACGTTTTTCCTAATTTTAATATCTCCACCACGCTCTACTAATGTGGTAATGCGAATTCGTAAATGCGG
>JAUSHZ010000016.1 GCA_030648255.1 bacterium | reverse complement strand
CTTAACAAAATATCTATTTCTAACCTCTCCGCTTCTTTGATGTGGCTACCTTTTTTGTTTTCTTTATTTTCTATTTTTTGCTTGTTCATATGGCGATATTCTATATCGCCAAGTGTTCGGTTTCAAACTGGAATTCAGGGTAAATATGCGAGCGATTACGGTTTCTCGCTACCGAAACCAGTATCCATACATTGAGAATATCCACGATTACGGTTTTGGATAGAGAGATGTGTGTAGAAACTTCAAAAAATGAAGATACTTGGTATAAAATATTATGTGATTTTATATCACGAATAAAATTCAGCCCTAAGAGTATTCAAAGGGTGGTGGCGCAGAAAATATTTTATACAATTCTTCGCAGTCCCAACGGCAATCGCAGCATTCTCTACTTGTATCGGAACGACGATGGCAATTGGAATTGGAACTACAACTGGCTCGACAACAATTGGAATGCTTACTACCCCTCCGTTGGCTGTGCAACTCTCTTTATTTCTCCCCCTCTGATTTATTGGAGGAGTTTTCTTTTGGCGCGCTTAAATTGCCATTCCATCCCCCTAACATTTTTCCAATTTCGTTTAATTTTTCAGAAATTTGGATATACTTGCTGTTATCCAAGGATTTGGTTTCCCAGAGTATTAAAAGAAATATTTTTAAAATATCGGTTTTTCTAATAGCCAGCCGAACATACGGTAATTTTTCTTCTCGCTTCAGAAAGCTGGCAATAGAAATAGCTTCAATTATTTCCAGCAAAAATTTATCCACTTTTTGCCCCAAAGTATATCTATGTTCCTTGGGTATAATTTTGTAATAGTTGTACCATAGCAAATAAATATCTTTAGCTTTTTGGAGTAGAGGAATTAGCTGATTATGAAAATTCAATTGATTCATAAACTTGAAGATGTTATTAGCGTTGAAAACCTTTTAGAGGCGTGGAAAGAGTTTATCAGTGGCAAGAAAAATAAAAAAGATGTTCAGGAATTTTCTTTGCGTTTAATGGACAACATTTTTGACTTGCATTTTGACTTAGTAAATTTAACATACAAGCATAGCCAGTATCAAGCTTTTAAAATAAACGACCCTAAGCCGAGAAAAATTCATAAAGCAACAGTGAAAGACAGGGTTTTGCACCATGCGATTTTTAGGGCGTTATATCCAGTTTTTGATGAGACATTTATTGCGGATTCATATTCTTGCCGCGATTATAAGGGGACACATAAGGCGGTAAATCGCTTGCGAAAATTTGCTTTTAAGATTAGCCAAAATAATACGCAAAATTGTTTTGTTTTGCAATGCGATATTAAAAAGTTTTTTGATTCTATTGACCATAAAATTTTATTAGCATTACTGAAAAAGAAAATTAAAGATGAAAAAGTGCTTTGGTTGTTAAGTGAAATTATCAGCAGTTTTTCTGTCTCGCCAGGCATTGGCTTGCCTTTGGGAAATATAACCAGCCAGCTTTTTGCTAATATCTATTTAAACCAATTTGACCAGTTTATTAAACATAAGTTGCGATTAAAATATTATATCCGCTATTGCGACGATTTTATTATTCTGTCAGAAACCGAAAAATTTTTAACAGATTTAATCCCGCAGATTAGCAATTTTTTAAAAGAAAACTTAAAGCTAAACTTACACCAGGAAAAGACAAAAATTAAAAAATATTATCAAGGAGTTGATTTTTTGGGATATGTTAGTTTTCCGCGTTATAGAATTTTAAGAGTTAAAACAAAGAAAAGAATGTTTTCTAAGTTGAAAGCTAAAAAAGAGCAAATGGAAGCGGGTGAATTGTCAAAAAAATCTTTTAACCAAATACTGCAATCATATTTGGGAATTTTAAAACACTGCAATGGTTATAATTTGCGAAAAGCTGTTATTGCAAGGGGGGATGTATTTTGATAAGATAAAAATATATGCAGAAAGTAAAAACTGCGAAAATAAAATTGCCACAGGATTTTAAGGCCGTAATGTGGGGATATAATTTTAAAAAAATAGATCCTGACGAAAACTACGAAAGAATTATCGTAAATACTTTGAATTATGGAAGCTGGAAACAATGGCAATGGCTGGCCAGTTTTTATGGAATAAAGAAACTTAAAAATATTATTGAAGAAATTCCCGTAAGCGAATTTAGGAATTACCGAGCATTGCATTTAATTAGTTTAATTTTGGGTATAAAAAAAATGAAGTATGCAAATAGAGGTTTTAAAATCCAAGCAACAAGAAATTCTTCTATCTCTTAACCAATTTAAGGATTTTTATTTAGTTGGTGGCACAGCTTTAGCTTTGCAGATGGGGCATAGATTATCGGTGGATTTTGATTTATTTACTGAAAAAGAGTTGCCTGCTGGGTTATTTAATAAAGCGAAAAAAATGTTTCTTGGGTTTAAGGTTTCTACTTCCTTAAAATTACCCACACAGTTAAGCATAATGGTTAACGATGTAAAAATAGATTTTGTGCAAGATGAGTTTGGATTGCTATTAAAACCAATAGAATTTAAAAAATTGAAAATTGCTCAAATTCCTGAAATTGCCGCAATGAAGGCTTACGCTTTAAATTTTCGCGGAGCAACAAAAGATTACTTTGATTTGTATTTTATTTTAAAAGAAAAATATGTTAATTTGCAAGAAATTAGAGAAATAGCAGAGAAAAAATATAAAGCCGATTTTAATTTTAGGTTGTTTTTAGAGCAATTATTGTATCTAGAAGGATTAAAAAATAATGAAGTAGAATTTTTAAAATTAGAGCCGTCAAAAGAACAAATGAAAAAATTTTTCGAGCAAGAAATATTAAAATTAAAATTGTAATATGAATATTGTTTGGCATGGACAATCATTTTTTGAAATTGGCGTAAAAAATCGCAAGGAAGGGGAAACCAAAATTGTTATCGACCCTTTTGAAGCGGATTTTGTTGGTTTAAAATTTCCAAAGACAGATGGGGATATTGTTTTAGTTAGTCATAACCATAAAGACCACGCAAACGCCAAAGCAGTTGGAGGCAGCCCTTTTATTATTGACACTCCCGGGGAGTATGAAATAAAAGATGTTTTTATAAAAGGCATTCCTGCTTTCCATGATAATAGTAACGGCAAAGAAAGGGGCACTGTTATAATGTTTACTATGCAAGCTGAAGGAATGAAAATAGGTTTTTTAAGCGATTTAGGCCAAAAAGAATTAACAAGTCAACAAGTTGATGATTTGGGAAATATAGACATTTTATTTATTCCGGTTGGAGGCACCTATACTATTGGAGCAAAAGACGCAGCAGAAATTACCAGTCAAGTAGAGCCAGGTATTGTTATTCCTATGCATTATAAAATACCAGGGCTGAAGGTTGAGATTGACGAGGTTTCTAAATTTTTAAAAGAAATGGGCAGTGAGGCCATTGAGCCATTAGCAAAAGCAAAAATAACTTCAAAAGATTTACCCGGAGAAGACGAAGAAATGAAAATTATTTTACTTACCCCGTAAAAACGGTGTTCATCTACACTTTACAAAATATACACAGTTTTGTATAGCACCACTATATAGATTTTTATGAGTTAGTATCAAGAAATGAATAAAATAAAAATAAAAAATAAAATTATTGAGTATTCGGTAGTATTTATCTTAGGTGCTTGGTTGGCACTTGGCTTTGAAGGAGATATTTATGAGGCTAGTGGCTCTTCTTTTGGCTGGGTGGATGCAATTCTTCTCTTCCTGCTTGGTCCGATTAATCTCTTGGCGAAATCAGGTATTGAGCGTTTTCTACTAGTAGGTGTTATTGGGGGGTTAGTTGGCATTATTTTTTATACTTTTATTTTGCCATTTATTAAAAAAGAAAAAGAAAGTTCAAGGTTTGTAAAATATAGTATTATTGCTTTGTTGGTTATTTTGGGGGTGATATTATTTTTTCTAATATCTAACTATATAAAAATTTTAACTAAGTAAAAAATAACAATATGGATAATATAAATACAAATAATGAGGTTTCAGTTGAGGTCTTAAATAAAAGAGAAAAGGTTGTTACTTGGATATTTAGTTTGCTTAACCCAGTTATTACGGGGGCTGTAATGTATTTTATGTGGCGCAAGAGCCATCCTCAAAAAGCAAAACAGGCTAATAAAATTTCTTGGATTTGTTTCTTGATACAAGCGGTTATCTATGGGGCATTTGAAGCTGGAAGTTATTTCCTTGAAAAAAGGCTTGTTAGCAAGATTCAAAACCAAGCACTAATTACAAATGAAATTGTCCAAAACCAGGCACAGATTCCATCGCAACCATCACAAGTGGCGGTTAGTGAAACAGCTAACTGGAAAACATATACAAGCGAAAAGTATAATTTCGAAATTAAATATCCAAGCAATTGGGCTATTAATTCTGATAGGTTCGGACCAAACAGTGTTGTTTTTGAGGCCCTTCCGTCACAAGAATCAAAACAGCTTGAGGCTGAATTTGAGAGGATATCGAATAGCGGAGATATGCAAGCCACCCAGAACTTTGTTGAGCAAAATGAAGACGCTTTAAATAAAGCAATAGAGCAACAATTTTTTAAGGTGACAGTTATGGATAATCCTCAGGCTGAATATAGCTATGAGAGTTTTAACAAAAATATAAAGCAAGGAGTCAAAATTCAAGAAATGACAATCGGGGGGTATCAGGGTTATAAATATACTTTAGGTGAAAACGATCCAGCGCCACAGGCATATGTTATTAAAAGTGGGGTTGGTTATTTAATTGATGGAATTCGCGTGGCAGATATTTTTGATAAAGCACTTTCCACTTTTAAGTTTTTAAAGTAGAGAAAGTTAATAGAATATGGATAGAAAAGAAATATTAAAGTTATTATTATTTTTTATATTTGGCGCTTCTTTTACCCTTGGTGCGGCGGCTTTTCAGGCGAGCCAAGGAGGCGGCTATAGGTTTAGCTCGGGAGATGTAGTTGGTTTAGGAATTTTTGTGGTTTTTGCATGGGTAAAGGCTTTTCAAGAATTAACAATAAGCCAATTTCTAATCTTCGCTGCTTTGGGAGGTTTTGGTGGTATGGTTTTATTGTCTTTGCCAAGGTATTATCAAGGAAACGACTTATCAGCAGAGCAGAGAACGCTAAAAGAATATAGTAAGCCAGTTTCTTGGAATTTTATAAAAATGTTTTTTATTATCTTGCTGGCGATGGTAATTTTCTTTTTTATTTTAATAAAGATTAATCCTTGGAATATTTAAAAATTATGGAGAAAATTTGGAAAATAATTTTGGTGGGGGTAGTTTTGCTGGTGATTGCGGTGCCGTTGGGTTTTATTATTGGCCATAATGCCAGAGCAAGAATGGATAAGTTTGCTAGTCAGGGCATTGACGTTGGCTTGGGGCTAAATACTTTGGGTGCTATTGATAAAGCCAAGGAAGCGGCACAAATAACTGACCAAACAAATCAAGAAATAACCCAAATGATAGAAAATTTAGTCGGCACAACCACTTCCCCAGCAAGCACTTCAGACGTGAGCTCGGCGCTGAACAGTTTAGAACAAACCCAAGCAACCAGCACAGCAACTTCAACTAATTAATTTATGGCAGAAAAAGAAGAACAATTACAAGAAATTGGATACATAAGAGACAGAGAAATAACTGATGAAATCAAGGACTGTTATTTGGATTATGCTATGTCGGTTATTGTGTCAAGGGCTTTGCCTGATGTTCGAGATGGGCTGAAGCCGGTTCACCGCAGGATTCTTTTTGCTATGTATGATATGGGCTTACGAGCCAGTGCTAAATTTAGAAAATCAGCGTCGGTCACCGGAGAAGTGCTTGGCAAATATCATCCGCACGGAGATATTGCTGTTTATGATTCTTTAGTGAGAATGGCTCAAGATTTTTCTTTACGCTATATGTTGGTTAAAGGCCAAGGCAATTTTGGCTGTTTTACAAAAGATACAAAAGTTAAATTAACTGATGGCAGAAGCTTGGCATTTGAAGATTTAATTAGTGAATGGCAAGCAGGTAAAAAAAACTACACTTATTCTGTAAATAAATTAGGCTTGGTTTGTATCGCGGAAATTAAAAAACCTCGCTTAACAATAAAACAAGCAGAATTAGTTGAAGTTACTTTAGATAATGGTGCAAAAATTAAATGTACCCCAAACCATCTTTTTATGTTAAAAGACGGCTCCTATAAAGAGGCACAGTTTCTTAAAAAGAAAGAATCGCTAATGCCTTTATACGAAAAAACTTCCGAAAAAACAGATAGAATTAATAGAGATGGCTATACTTTAATATTTCAAAATAAAACGGAAGAGTGGGTTCCAGCACATCATTTGGCTGATAATTACAATTTAACAAATAAAAAGTATTATAAGAGCAATGGGCGGGTAAGGCATCATATAAATTTTAATAAATTAGATAATAGTCCAGATAATATAAAAAGAATGCAGTGGGGTGAGCATTGGAAGATTCATCAACAAAACGCTTCGTTATTGCATCAAAGTGAAGATTATAGGCAAAAAATTGCAAAAGGCAGAGAAATATTTTGGGCAAACCCTATTAATCGGCAAAAAAATGCAGACAGGCTTTCTGAAAGAAATAAAAAAAATTGGCAAGACCCAATATATAGGGAAAAAATGCGGATTTCTTTAAGCGAAACCAATAAAGATTTCATGCAAAAGCATCCCGAGAAAAGGAAGGAAATAGGTGAAAGATCAACAAGAACATTGAAAAAACTTTGGCAAAATCCAGAGTATCGCTCTTTTATGCACGAGAAAATAATAAAGGGCAATAAAAATCACCTAACCAACCAGACAGGGAAAAATAAGTTTTTAAAAATTTGCAAAGAAGTGATGAAGAATAATGACTTCTTAAATCAGGATATTTACTTAGAAACTCGGCAAAAAGTTTATCCGTATGGTTGCTCGCCTTTATGGGAAACAGGCCTTAGTAAATATTTCCAAAATAATGCTGATTTAATATTACAAGAAATTAATAAAAACCATAAAGTTATTTCTGTCCGTCGCCTTATTGAAAGGGAGGATGTTTTTGATTTAACAGTTGATAGCTATCATAATTTTTGTTTAGATGCTGGAGTTTTCGTCCATAACTCCATAGATGGGGATGGGGCGGCTAGCATGCGTTATACAGAGTGTAAGCTTTCGGCTATTGGTGAAGAAATGTTAAGCGATATTGAAAAAGATACCGTTAATTTTAGGTCAAACTATGATGCTACAAGAAAAGAGCCAGCTGTTTTACCATCTCCTGTGCCCCAGCTTTTATTAAATGGTTCTTTTGGAATTGCGGTTGGCATGGCAACATCTATTCCACCACACAACGCAGGGGAGGTTTTAGAAGCCACAATTCATTTGGTGGATAACCCAGAAGCCACAACCGAGGACTTATTCCAATTTGTTAAGGGGCCGGACTTTCCAACGGGTGGGATTATTTATAGTAAAAAAGAAATTATTTCCGCTTATTCTCAAGGTAAGGGGCCAATTTTAACGCGGGGCAAAGCTGAAATTATTGAAAATAAAAAAGGAATGTCACAAATTATTATTACAGAGATTCCTTATCAGGTGCAAAAATCATCTTTAGTAATACAATTTGCCAAGTTAGTTGAAGACAAAAGAATAGACGGGGTAAAAGATATTAGAGACGAGTCCGACAGAGAAGGAATGCGAATGGTTATTGATCTAAAAAAAGAGGCCTTTCCCAACAAGGTTTTAAACGCTTTGTATAAATATACTGACCTGCAAAAAACATTTCATTTAAATATGCTGGCTTTGGTTGACGGTATTCAGCCAAGGGTTTTGTCATTGGCCGATGTTTTATCGTTTTACTTAAAGCATAAGCAAGAAGTGGTTGTTAGGCGCACAAAATTTGATTTAATGAAAGCCAAAGAAAGAGCCCATATTTTAGAGGGCTTAATGATTGCTTTAAAAAATATTGATGAGGTTATAAAAACCATCAGGCAATCAGAAAGCAAAGATGTAGCCCATATAAATTTGCAGAAAAAGTTTAAATTATCAGCCATTCAAGCAACTGCCATTTTGGAAATGAGATTGCAAAATTTAGCCAAGCTTGAAAGAGATAAGGTGGAGCAAGAGTTAAAGGCTATAATGGAAAAAATAAAAGAGCTTTTAGTTATTTTGGAAAATCCTAAAAAACTAAAAGAGGTTATTAAGAAAGAATTAAACGAGGCCTTAGAAAAATATCGGGACGCTCGGAGAACAAAGGTGGTGGTGGGCAAGTTAGGGGAGATTGGTGATGAAGATTTAATCCCCAAGGAAGAAGCGATTATTATTTTAACTCAAGGCGGGTTTATAAAAAGATTTAAACCATCTGTTTATAAAATTCAAAAACGGGGTGGGCAAGGGGTAACGGGCATTGAGGTTTCTGATGAAGACACAGTGGACCACTTAACCACTGGCAATACGCTGGATAAGCTTTTATTTTTCTCTGACTCTGGGAAAGTTTTCCAGTGTTTTGTTTGGGAAATTCCTGAAATGGGCCGAGCCACAAAGGGCAGGGGGCTTTTAAACTTTTTGGAAATATCTCAAAACGAGAAAATTTTAAGCTTAATTCCATACAGCAAACAAGAGGAAATAGACACGGGAAAGTTTTTAGTGCTTGCTACAAAAAATGGTATAATAAAAAAGACAGAGCTGTCTGCCTTTAAAAATGTGAGAAAGAATGGGCTTTTGGCAATTAAGTTACAGCCGGGAGATTCTTTAAAATCAGCTAAAATTATTGATAAAAATGACGAGATAATAATGGTTAGCAAATTTGGCCAGTCAATTAGGTTTAAGAATGCTGATGTTAGGCCAATGGGCAGGGGTTCGTCTGGGGTGCATGGTATGAGGTTGGCTAAAAATGATGAGGTTATCACAATGGATGATATTAAGCCAAAGATTGACGCTAAAAACCATCTTTTAATAATTACCGAAAATGGTTACGGCAAAAGAACAAAACTTGAAGAATACAGATTGCAAAAGCGAGGGGGCTCGGGTATTAAGGCTGCTAAAATAACTGACAAAAATGGGAAAATAGTTTTCTCAAAGGTTTTATCCGAAGACGATATTGATTTAATTGTCATTTCTATTAAGGGCCAAGTGATTAAGAGTGAGATAAAAACCATTTCCGTTATTGGCCGAGCTTCTTCTGGAGTAAGGATAATGAAATTAAAATCTGGCGATAAAGTTGCTTCAGCCATTTGTCTAAATGACGCCCCGCAAGAACGAGCCGAAGGCGAAGTTTGAGCGGTTGGCGGAATTTACCCCGTGAAGTGAATTTGTACTCAAATTTTACTTCACTGGGGTGTGGATAGAAATACAAACAAACCCCAGTTAAGTAGCTCGCTAATCGCCCGCCTGCAACGCTGTAGCACTGCGGGCAGGCTCGCACTTAACGGGGTATAAGAATTCGTAAATTCATGCCAACAGGGTTTTTAGATCCAAATGAAATTTTAGATAAACTAGCGCTTGAAAAAGATATGATAGCGGTAGATTTTGGCTGTGGTTCTGGAGGGTGGGTTATTCCTTTAGCGCAAAAAATAGAAGACGGTATTGTCTATGCAGTGGATGTGCAGGAATCTGCTTTGTCAGCTATGATGAGCAAAGCGAATTTGCAGGGCTTGAGCAATATAAAAAAGATATTGGCTGATATTGAGAAGGGCGTTAAGCAATTAGAAGACAGCTCGTGTGATTTTATTTTAATGACCAATATTTTATTTCAAATTGATGATAAAGAAGCAGTTTTTAAAGAAGCCAAAAGAATTTTAAAAGAAAGTGGTAAAATTTTAGTAGTTGAATGGGATATGGAGTCGCCCTTTGGGCCAATGCAAGAAAGCCGTGTTTCTTCGGGCAAGGCTCAAGAAATTGCCGAAAAAGCCGGTTTTGTTTTAGAAAAGAAAATTGAAACGGGCGGGTACCATTATGGGCTTTTATTTAATCTTCCTAAGAAATAAAAAGCTGTTGATATATCAACAGCATCAAGAACTCTCTCAAAATTATGCTAAAAAAATTTAAAATACTTTCAGCGCCAATTTCATTTGTAGCGGTTTTTTTAACAATAACAGCGGGCGCGGTTCTATATTTTCATTTTGCTCAAGCATTTAGCACTTTTGTGGATTTGGGTTTAACTAGCGCATCTTTTACTTTAGACTCAAATAATCCCCAGCTTGTTCATTATAAAGCAACGGTAAAAAATACAGGCCAAAAGGCAAGTGATCAATATTATTATGCCTATGAAAAAGAATTGGGCAGAAAAGTTTCTTTTTCTGTTTTAAACTCTGACCCAAAAATTGAGATATGTGTTGCCACCATACCTGTTATTCAGCCGAATGGTGGAGCGAGCTCTGTTGAATGCACAAGCAACTATGTACCATCGAATAACTATGGCCAAGTAGAAGCTAAAATCACAGCCACCGCAGGAGATCCGTATACAGATAATGTTGCTACTTATCCTATGTACCCCATTCTTGAGTCAACTTTTACGCAAGTTCCGCCATATTATAATCTAAATGATAAATTAAACCCTGCTCAAACTTTTGTAGTTAATGTTAAAAATACTGGTTTTCCCCTAAAAAATAATATTGTTGATGGTTTCAGTTTTTTTCATAGGGGTAGTTATTCTTGCAAAACAACTGTTCTTTTTGACCAAGTTAATTCGCCAACAGGGCAAAATGTTTCTTGCGCAATAACGCCAACAATCACTTCTTCTCAAACCTCTTATGATGTTATATTTTCTTCCAGTAATCCGTATGTAGCTATTTCGCAAACCGTTAAAACTGGCGCACCGGACTTGATAGTTTCTGAAATATACTGCGGAGAGCGATTAAATTCTGGCTCGTCAATTACCTGCTCAATTTCCATTAAAAATAATTCCTTGCCAATTGCTCAAAATTCTTTGACTCGCGGATTGGTTGTTAAAGCCAGCTTCTTTGATTCAACAAGAAAAACTATCGGAACGAGCAATAAAGAAGTTTGCTCTTTTGACTTTTCTAATGCCGATATTTTAACTTTGAATACCAGTGGAGGAATACTTATTAAACAATGCGCCATACCTTCAACGAATATTCCAGCAGGCACAATGTTTGTGAACACAACAGCCACAATAGACCCGCAAAACATAATTAAAGAAACTTCTGAAGGCAACAATACTTCCCTGGCCAAAGAAGTTAGTTTCCAAGGCCAAGACGCAACCCAGGTAGTTAACATTATAGTTAAAATAGACCCATCTAGCGTTAGCGTAGCTGGAATAAAAATTTTGTTTCAAGACGCAGACGGTTTTCTTCAAGCAACTTGTTTTGGTAGTGCCTGTTCTGTTAATTTGCCATCAGGGGAGTATCAGGCCTTAACCAACAGCACATTTATTGATTGTTCTGCTCCGGACTGCCCTTTAAAATTTCAGGTTGCTGATAGAGCGGTGAATCTTGAGTTGAAGGTAAAATCTACAGCCCCGCCGACTACTAATTTTTGCTCGGATTCTGATGCGAATGAAGCTAACCCATATCTTACTCAAGGAGCAGTGAGATTTTACAGCAAGAATAGCCAGGTTTTTTCAGGAATGACAGATAGTTGTGTGGGCGGAAAGATTAGGGAGTATTCTTGTTCTACCGGTACCTATAATTTTATTGATTTTTCATGTCCCAACGGGTGTTATAAGGGGGCATGCGTTCAAAAGTGCGCCACGCTATTTGGTTCAGCTGACTTACAATGCAAGTCTTTAGGAGAAATGGAGATATTTAAGCAACAGTGCTCTAACAAAGAAGTTGTTTATGATAAATTGCGTGTGGGCCAATATTGTAGCAATACTGGAGGCAATTATTGTGTTCAGTGTAAACCAGAGTGCGAAAATGACGTTGATTGCAATACTCGCCAATGCCCAATTGCTGGCGAAGAGTCATATTGCTCTACCCAGAAATGCGCTTGCCGTAAATCTCTACCCGACCTAACAGTAACAACCGCTCTTACCTGCCCGAAAAGTTTATATAGCATTAGCGAGCCAATTTTAGGGTGTTCCATAACTATTAAAAATGTTGGCACTGCGTCCACGCTAATTGCGCCAAAAACAAATTTATATGATGTAACTGGCTCAACATGGAAACAATTGAGCCAAATACCATACCCTGGCGTTCTTGCGCAAAATGCGTCTACAGTAATTAAGTTTGGCGATTTTAGTTTCGATAAAGCAGGCATTTATAAACTGCAGGCCTGCGTTGATTACAAAACTAATGAAGTTACAGAAAGAAACGAAGATAATAATTGCTCGGATATTTTACCCATTGAAGCAAAGGCATCGCCTGTTGCATCTTTACCCGACTTAACAGCGGGAGTTCTCACTTGTCCAAAGAATTTGTACAACACAGGCGATTCAATTTCTGGATGCTCTATAACTATCAAAAACCAAGGCGCTGCTGTTGCTGGCACAGCAACCAATAGGCCAACAACTATTTTACGATATAGAACAGCTAAGTCGGCTTGGACTACATTGGACACAAAAACATTAGCAAGCGCTCTTGCAATAACTGGAACTGAAAAAATTATTTTTAAGGATTTAAATTTTGACACAGAAGGGGCCTATATATTACAATCATGTGTTGACCCTGACTCAAAGATTGCTGAAGGGAACACAGACCTAAATATTAATGCTGAAAATAATAATTGCTCGGCTGAGTTGCCTGTTGAGGTAAAAGAATTACCATTGGCTGTTTGTTCGCCAGCTGGCTGGTGGTGTGGGACTTACTCTGATTGGAAGGGTCAATGTTCTGGGAGTGGCACATATCAAATATTAGCTGATAAAAATATCTGCAAAAAAACTGGTGAAAATTATTGTGTTACTTGCGGAGTTACAACGGTTTTTGATACTGTTTCAATAGATAAAAAACCAGTGGCTAATATACAACTTTTGTTGAGCCCAGTTGATCCATCATCTAACTTTGGCCGAATTGCCAGCCAAACAAGTTGTGTAACTAACGGCCAGGGGTCTTGCTCGGTGGTTTTAATTCCTGGAGTTAAATATTCTGTTACAGCGTCTTCCGAGCAGTACAAATGTAGTGATTGCGCCAATAGCACATTCACTGCTAAATTAGATGACTATATCCACACCTTAACTTTTGAAGAAACAATAACAAAATGCTCTACAATCAAAGATTGTTCTGGAATTGCTTGCATTGCTACTAAAACACTTCAATGTTTTGATGGACAATGTGTATGCAAAGATGTTGTAGCCCCGTCTGAAGTAATTGATTGTCAAAAAGAATATGGGGCTGGCTGGTGGTGTGGGACTTACTCTGATTGGAAGGGTCAATGCTATGGAAGTGGTAATTTTAAAGAGCTTGTTAAATCGGTTTGCGATGAAAAGGGGAATGGCTTTTGTAATACTTGCGGAGTAAAGACACTTTTTAACGCTATTTTTGGAGCCAACAAACAACCGATAGCTGGTGTGCAAATTTTATTAGGTGGTAGTAGTGTTGCAAATATTAGCTGTCTAACCGACGCTCGTGGGGCATGCTCGGTGGTTTTAATTCCCGGAGTTAAATATTCTGTCACAGCGTCTTCCAAGCAGTACAAATGTAGTGATTGCGCCAACAGCACATTCACTGCTCAAGTAGAAGATTACATCCACACTTTGATTTTTGATAAAACAACAATAAAATGCTCTGCTAATTCAGGTTGTTCTAATCTTTCGTGCTTAAAAGATCAAACCCCGCAATGTATTAATGCAATGTGCGTATGTAAAGATGTTGTGATTTCACCAACAACTATTGATTGCCAAAAAGAGTATGGCAAAGAGTATGAGTGTAATACCTATGGTTATTGGAAAGAGTTTTGTGGAAACGGGGGTGGTAAGTTTGTTGACTTATTAGATGGAACTGTTTGTGATGATTCAGCAACAGGGGTTGGGGCGGATAGAAAAGGATGTGTGTCTTGTCCAGCTCCTCTAGTAACAACAAAATGTTCTTCAGCTAAAGAGTGCGTTAATTTTCCTTGCTTAGATAAATTAGTTCCCCAATGTTCTGATGGAATATGTAAATGCGCAAATGTAGCCCCACCGCAGTGGATTGACTGCAAGGTAAAATATAATTCAGCATACTGGTGTTCAAGTTATGTTGATTGGACAAAAGAATGCACAGACAAAGCAGATCCCAATGCTATAAAACAAGAAATTCTTTGCAATGGAAATAATGGAGATTATTGCGTGACTTGTTCTTCTAATGTAAAGCCACCAACAGTATGTTCTGATTGCGGTAAAGGAATCTTTAATGCTTGCGATATAAAAGAGTGCCAAAACTTAGGAAAGGATTGCGTTTTTCTAGATGGAAAATGTTTTCCTCAAAACACAAAAGAAATCATAATTCCTTTGCAAGGTGATAAAGAAACGAAAATGACAATCCCTGCGGGAACTTTTCTCGTTTCTGTTACTCCAACAGTTAGCGCCATTAGCCCTAATTCTGTGGACGCAAGCGGACTTTCTTCGCTTGGAACCCCATTAAAATTTGTAGATTTTTCTATTAAATATGATGATGACAGAAAAGCTACTTTTGATGGATACACAATACCTATTCAAGTTTCTTATGCTGATCAAAAAATAAATAAAACTGATGAAGATAGTTTACGGCTTTATATTTTCAATGGAACAATATGGGAGCCGTTAGATACCACGATAAACAAAGACACAAAAACTCTCACAGCCCAAGCAAGCCATTTTTCAGTGATTGTTGTGGCAAAAGCTCTTTATAGCGCAGGAAATTCTTCTTGCTTGCCTTGTTGTGTAGCAACAGATTGCGATACCGCGGGGTACACATGTGATGGTGCTGAAACAACAGGCGCTAATAAATGCGTGGGCCCAACAACAAGCGGAGACGATTTTACTTTTTCAGGTGGATATGGAGAATGCCAACTTATTGCTAAGCCAGTTGTTTGTTCGCTTACTAAGTTTGATAACCCTGATGACCTTATTAACAATGTTTCTGGGTGGATATTTAAGTTGGCTTTAATTATTGCACCTTTAATGATTTTGCTTGGCGGTTTTTATATGCTCACAGCCGCAGGGGAGCCAGCTCGGTCAACTCAAGGCAAAACAATAATTACATGGGCTTTGGTTGGCTTGGCTGTTATTTTGGCTGCTAAGGCGTTTATCTCTATCATTACTTCGGTTTTAAAGTAAAATGAAAAAAGTTTTAAAATTTTTCTCAGTAACTTTATTAGCGGTTTTTGTTTTTAGCTTTTTTGGAGTTTCACACATCTTTGCTGATGATTCTGTTGGCGTTGCTTGCGATATTTGCGGGAGTCCTGATAGCCCTAATAATCATAATAGTTGTGGTGTAGGACTAGACTGTATCGAAAAACAATGTCAAGATCCTAGTAAAATTACTTATTGTTCGTTTTCTTCCAATAAAATAATTACAGATCTTATTGACAAGGTTTCAAGCTGGATGCTGGTTATAGCATTGGTTTTGGTGCCGTTAATGATTTTGCTTGGAGCGTTTTATATGTTAACAGCCGCTGGCGATCCAAGTCGTTCAGCTAAGGGCAGAACGATAATTATTTGGGCATCAATTGCCTTAGCTATATTTTTATTTGCTAAAGCACTTGTTTCAATTTTGCGTTATTTTGTATTTTGATATGCTCGCTAATCTTTCTGGTATTTTTTATAAAAATGTTTCATCTATTGCCAGTTTAATTTTCATTGGATTTTTAGCTTTTATTTTAGGAACTTATGTTATTATTGAAGCAAGGAAAATAGAAAAGCTCCAAGAGCCATTGCCATTTTACGTCGGGCATTTTTCCACCTCAACTTTACCTCTTGATTATTAAATAATTTTTATGGCAGAAGAACAAAATACAAATCAGCCACAGGCAACAGAGCAAAAGCCAGTACCAGAAACGCCAATAGAGCCGCCACAGAAAATTAGTTTAGCGTGGGTGTTTATTGGTATTGCTGGCATCTTGCTTATGTGGTTTATCTCTTCTAGGGTGTTTTAAAAAACAATGCCAATGAAACGGAAATATGTTCCAATTTTCTGGATTTTGTTTACAGTAATTTTTTTAGTAGCCGGTTTTTTTGTTTTTTCAAAAGAATCAGCTTTTTCTATTAAAGGGGCTAATATCAATCAACTTACTCAGCAGAATCAAGAAACACAGCCAATTGTTTTAATGGCCGTGGGAGATATTATGCTTGATAGGGCTGTTAAATATATGATTGATAAATATGGGCAAGGTGATTTTAATTTTATTTTTAGAAATATTAAAAACGAGCTATCAAAAGCAGATATTCTTTTTGGTAATTTAGAGGGGCCAATTTCAAGCCGCGGTTTGCGGGTTGGCAGTATTTACTCCTTTAGATTCTCGCCAACTTCAACTCAAGCCCTAAAGAACGCAGGCTTTGATATTCTATCGATTGCCAATAACCATATGTTTGACTACCAAGCAGTTGCCTTACAGGACACAATGATTAACTTGCAAAAAGCAGGCATTGATTATGTTGGTGCGGGGAATACCGAAACAGAAGCGTTCAGCTTGAAAATAAAAGAGATACAAGGTGTTAAAATTGGGTTTTTAGCTTTTGAAAATTTAGGACCAGCAAACTGGAAGGCTGGCTCGGATAAAACCGGAATGGCATGGATTGGCTGGAGCGATTTTGAGAAAATAAAGGAAATGATTAAAAACAGCAAACAGCAGGTTGATATTTTAGCTGTTTCTTTGCACGCAGGGCAGGAATATCAGCCATTGCCCGATGATTTTCAAAAAGCGTTTGCAAAAATAGCCATTGATTCAGGGGCGGATTTGATAATTGGCCATCACCCGCATGTTGTTGAGCCATTAGAAAAATACAACAACGGCTGGGTTGCCTATTCTTTGGGTAATTTTATTTTCGACCAGTATTTTTCCAAAGAAACTATGGAGGGCGGGCTTTTGCGAGTGGAAATAAAAAATAAAAAAATTGACAATGTTGTTTTAGAAAAAATAAAATTAAATAAATACTACCAGCCCGAGCTAGTGGTAGAATAAAATAATCAAACTATGAAACTTCCCACAGATAAATATTTTAATAAGTACTTGCTCTTTCATTTCGGCTTGTTAGTTTTGGCTGTTGTTCTTTTAGTTGTAGTTTGTTTCTTTCTTTGGAAACAAATTAACCTGCAATCCGTTGTTGACGATAGCCTGCAAACCCAAATTACCAACTTACAGAACCAGGCAATCAAACAACGATAATAAATTCAAATTTGACTTAGCTATATTTTAAGCTATAATCAAGAAAAAATATGATTACTATTTCAGAAAATAATCTAATAAAAATCGGAAAAGAGGCAATGGTTCTTTTACCCTTAAAAAAATGGCAAGCAATAGAGGAATTATTAACAGAGCAGGAAGATTTAAGTCGCTACAATAGAGCCATAGCCGGAAATAAAAAAGCTGTTTCTTTTGAAAAAGTTAAAAAACAACTTAACTTGCCCTAATGTTTAAGATATTTTTTCGTGAAAAATCATTAAAGTTTTTACAAAAGATAAATCGCTCTCAACAGCTTAGTATCAACTCGGCACTTGATAATTTGTCAGCTGAGAAGTTTATTTTGTTGGATATAAAAAAGATAAAGGAAGCAGAGAATGGGTATCGTTTAAGGGTGGGTAGATGGCGTATTTTATTAACAATGTTTTCCACAGAAAAACGGATTGAAATTGTTGATATATTTTTGAAGAAAAGTGAAAGTGATTATCAAAAAAGAATAAATTTATTTAAATAATATAATATGGAACAACAACCAAGCCCAAAGGGCATTAAGCCCTTTTGGCCAATAGTCCTGTTAGTTTTAGTGGTTGCATTAGTCGGCGTTTTAGTGTGGCAGAAAAATAATGCTAACCAAACGGTAGATGTCTTGCAGGATATTGTTTTATTGACTCAAAAAGTATTGAGTGGTGGCTGTGTTAAGGAGGGCGAAAAAGGAATGGTATGGATTTCTGGCTTGGAGCAGAACAGTGGTAAGAAGAATGATATTTGTTGCAAAGGGCTTACGGGTATTGACGATGTAAGTCCAAATCCTTTTGATGGGGGATGTATGGGGCCAATTTCAGGAGGATTAGGGGGAAGCTTTGTATGTGCGGCTTGTGGAAATGGAGTTTGTGGAACAGGCGAAAACCAATGCAATTGCTCGGCAGATTGCAAATAATATTTAAACCAAAACTCCCCTGCCTTTCGGCAGGGGAGTTTTCAGTTATTTGTTTATTATTTTTTCACCTATACGCAATTCCGACGTTCGCTATAATTGCGTTAAGAAAAAAGTTATTAATTCAAATTCCACAGTTTTGGGTCGATCGGACAAGAATTGTGGAGATTAAAATTCTTGTTTGGCTAAGTATTTTACTTCTTTATCTCTGCCCACTTCTAAAATACGCTCAATATGGTATACTTTTTAAAAGGTCAAAAACTAAGGATTTTTACAAAATTATGGAACAACAAACAAACTCAAAAAGCATCAGGCCATTTTGGCCAATTATCTTGTTAGTTTTAGTGGTTGCATTAGTTGGTGTTTTGCTTTGGCAGAAAAATAATGCCAACCAAATAGCCGAATCTTTGCAACAGCAAATAATCTCGTTGCAAAATCAAGTTTTGAGTTTGCAAAATAAAAGTTCAAATTCAAATGGCGAAATTGTCGCCATAACTTCTAATGAAACTGCGGGGTGGAAAACATACAGAAATGATAAATACGGATTTGAGTTGAAATACCCGAATAACTCGGTTTTAACTGGCGAGCCATCACCAGCAATGCAGGGAGGTTATTTTAATTATCGGATAGACCTCCCTATTCTTACCAACGGAACGGGTTTAATTCAAAAATATTTTAGTATCATTGTAGTTGAAAAAAGCAATTCGTATTTTTATTCTTATATTTGTGAAAATGACACGATTCCGGAGAATAATACATATAAATTTAATAGCATAGAGTTTAAAAGAAAGGACTATAGCGAGGGGAGTAATCAAGGTTCCAGCAGTTATACTGAGTACTTTACGATAAAAGATAATAAATGCTTTGATTTAAATTTTCGGCTGGCAAGTAATTTAGGAGACGCATCTTACAATAGAGGAGAGGAGCCAAATGTTTTTGATCAAATAATGTCTACTTTTAAATTTACTAAATGATCTGAACCAAAACTCCCCTGCTTTTTGGCAGGGGAGTTTTCAATTTTTAAAACTTAATTCTTAACTCCTGATCCTTAACTCTTATCCTTTAGCTTTCTCAACAATTTTTTCAAAAATTTCGGGTTGGTCTTTGGCCAATTCGGCTAATACCTTTCTATCAAGTTCAATTTTGTTTTTCTTCAGTCCGTCGATAAACCTGCTATATGAAAGGCCAAAATGCCGAACAGCTGCATTAATATTTATTTGCCACAAAGCCCGTCTGTTGGATTTGTTTTTCTTTCTGTCCCGATAGGCATAAGTCCAGGCCTTTTGCATGGCTTGTTTGGCTTGGGCGAATTTTGATTTTCTGCCCCATTTAAAACCCTTTGTATTTTCCAACAAATGCTTCCTGCGCTTATGGGCAATTGTTCCTCTTTTTACTCTTACCATGTTAGTAATCGTTAATTAGCCGCTTAATTTTATTCGTAAAATTTGCGGCGAATTTTACGAGTACTTACACCCTGTGGAGTAGAAATTTGCTTTGCAAATTTCTGTTTTAAATTTTTAGCAAAAAATTTAAAACTACTCCACGGGGTAAATTCCGCCACCCACTTGAACTTCGCCTATCGGCTCGTTTTCGCGGGGCGTCATTTATCTTAATTTAAGACCGGCCTTCTTTATTCTTTTAATAATTGAAGGGTGCAACGCAATCCAATTTCGCTTCTGGCGAATTTGTTTGCCGGTTTTTTTGGCTCGGTAGTGGTTCTGCCCGCCAACCTTTCTTAAAACCTTTCCGTTTTTTGTAATTTTAAACCTTTTCATTAAGGCCTTTCTAGTTTTCATAAATATAATATTAATGCGAATGCTACTAATTAATGCGAATGCTACTAATTAAGGCACTAATGCTACTAATTTAATGCTACTAATTTATTTGTAGCATTAGTTTAGCCATTCGTAGATTAGAATTAATTTGCTTTAGCTATTATTGTTGTCCATCCCCTTGCCTCCATCTTTAATTCTCTTTCAATTTTGATAGGAGTGGTGGTTTGGAGAACATCTAAAAATTTTAATAGTTTTTGTTTGGCAAATTCAGATAAGCCCTTCTCTCTTCCACGCAACACCATTTCAACCCTTACTTTATACCCGCTTTTTAAAAATTTTTCAACAGCCCTTGATCTTGTTTCCATATCATGAGCAGAAATAGCAAAACTTAATCGTATGCCTTTAATCTCGCCTGCTCTTTGACCCTTGCCCATTTTCTTTTCTTTTTTTCCTTGTTGGTAAGAAAATTTTCCGTAATCAGAAATTTTGCAAATTGGCGGAACAGTTTTTTCCGATATTTCTATTAAATCAAGATTTGCCTCATGGGCTTTTACCAATGCCTGCTGCAAGGTAACAATGCCAAACATCTGTCCTTTCTCGTCAATTAGGCGAACATTCGGGGCCTTTATTTGATTGTTGATAAAAATTCTTTTTTGCAATGTTTTATATTGCTTCGCCAAGCCGAAACTTTAGCGAAGGCTGGTGGAGATGGAGAGATTGAACTCTCGTCCAAAAACGATTTACTTAACAATACTACAAGCTTAGTTATTTTAAAAGTTTGAAAGTTTAAAATATAAAAATAACAAAAATTTTAAGCCTCGATCCCAAATTTTTCAGCAGATAGTTTGGGAGGGCTATTTGCCAATCCTAATAATTTGTCACCCCATCCTGTTTATTAGAAATCAACAGGCGAGATGGCCACGGCTTAAAAGCCGGGCAGGTCTACGCTACTGCGTAAACTGGTTGTTCATAGGTGTATGTTGCACTTATGGTTTTCCAAAAGTTTTGCGAGATTTTGGAGCTCGGCTTGCTTATTAAATAAGCCGTAATTGTCAAAGCTGTCATCCCCATCTTTAATGTTTTAATTTAACAAATAAAACGCTAAAGATGAGGCATTTTTAAAAATGTTTTAAAGTCCTTTCAATTTCCCTGTCAGCCTCTCTAGTTTTTATTTTCTCTCGTTTGTCGGCTTTTTTCTTGCCTTTGCATAAGGCAAATTCTATCTTTACTTTACCCTTGTGATTATACACTTTTAGGGGCACCATAGTCAACCCTTTTTGCTTGGTTTTGCCAATTAATTCATTAATTTCCGATTTTTGCAAAAGCAATTTGCGAGAGCGCTTTGACTCATACTCTCCATAGATGTTATTTGGCTGATAAGGTGGAACGTCAGCGTTTAATAAAAAAATCTCGTTGTCTTTTAAAACAACAAAAGAACCAGCCAAGCTAATTCGCCCGTTTTTGATAGATTTTACCTCTTGACCGTTTAAAATAATACCAGCTTGATACTTCTCTATTATTTCATAGTCAAAAAGCGCTTTTCTGTTTTCTGCTAATATATTATTGTTCATTCTTTGATTTTAGCAGAAAATACGATAATATAAAGAATATGCTCAAGCAAGAAATTAAAAATTTAATTGAAAAGACAATTGGCAAAAAGGCGGTGGTGGAAGTGCCAGATAATTTTAGTTATGGGGATTTTTCAACCAATATAGCTATCAAAGAAAAGTTAAATCCGCAAGAGATTGCTGATAAATTAAAAACAAGTCCTTTGTTTGAAAAAGTAGAGGTTGTTAACGGGTTTATAAACTTCTTTTTAAGGCCAGAGTATTTTTTAGAAAATTTAAAACAGATTTTAAAGCAAAAAGAAAAATACGGCTCATCACAAATTGGCAAAGGTAAAACTATTGTCATTGACTATTCAGCTCCAAACATTGCCAAACCCTTTGGCATTGGCCATTTGCGTTCAACCATTATTGGCCAAGCTATTTATAATTTGTATAAGTTTTCTGGTTATAAAACCATTGGCGATAATCATTTGGGGGATTGGGGCACGCAATTTGGAAAATTAATTTTCCAAATTGAATTAAAAATTAAAAATGAAAAATTAAAAATTAATGAGCTCACGATAGGCGATTTAGAAAAATTATATGTGGAGTTTCACAAAGAAGCGGAAACAGATCCAGCGCTCAATGATGAGGCAAGGGCTTGGTTTAAAAAATTAGAAAATGGCGATAAGAAAGCCAAAGAAATTTGGCACGCCTGCAAAGAAATTTCTTTAAAAGAGTTTGATAGAATTTATAATTTACTTGGTATAAAAATTGATAATACTTTGGGTGAAAGTTTTTACCTTGATAAAATGCCAGAAATTTTTGAGGAAATGAAAAAGAAAAACTTAACCAAACAAAGCGAAGGTGCTTGGGTGGTAGAGTTTGAAAACAATATTTTGCCAAGCTTAGTATTAATAAAGTCCGATGGAGCAACCACTTATTTCTTGCGGGATTTGGCCACTATAAAATACAGATTAAAAAAATGGAATCCAAGCATTATTGCTTATGAGGTTGGGGTGGACCAATCGCTGCACTTTAAACAATTATTTGAAACTATTAAAATGCTTGGCTGGGCCAAAGACGTCCGGTTTGAGCATATTGTTCACGGGTTAATGCGCTCAAAAACCGGAAAGTTTTCAACAAGAAGGGGCGATACAGTTCATTTAGAGGATGTTTTGCAAGAGGCCATAGATAAAGCTAAAGAAATTATTAATAACTCAGAAACAGATAAAAATTTGCCAGAAAAAGAAAAAAATGAATTAGCCCAACAAATTGGCATTGGGGCGGTTAAATACAATGACTTATCCCAGCATCATTCGCGCGATATTGTTTTTGATTGGGACAAAATTTTAAACTTAAAAGGTAATTCTGGGCCATATTTGCAATATGCTTATGCCCGCACCCAAAGCGTTTTAGAAAAATCGGGATTATCGCCAAATAAAATTTTCAAAATCCTTGATAACAACTTTATAACGATCGTCACAAAAGCATTACCACAGGAAAATATAATTTTAAAAAAGCTTCTGCATTTTAGCGAAATTGTGGAACAGGCAACTAAAACTTTTTCACCAAACCTAATTTGCAACTATATTTTTGATTTATCGCAAAGCTTTAATCTTTTTTACAACGAAGTTTCAATTTTAAAAGCTGATACAAAAGAGCAGAAAGAATTCCGTTTGGCTTTAACATTTGCTGTTGGGCAAGTAATAAAAAATAGCTTAACTCTTTTAGGCATTGAATCCCCAAATAAAATGTAGTATTATTAAACTGTAGTAAGTTTTTAAAAAATTTATGCCATTAGAACAAGAAATAAAAACCTATAATGAGCTAAAAAATAAACTTTTGAAAGAATCAAGGGGTAAGTTTGTTTTAATAAAAGGTTCGGAAATGATAGGCGTTTATGAAAATAAAGACACGGCATTGTCTGGGGGCTATAAAAAATTTGGCAATCAAGAATTTTTAGTAAAAGAAGTTTTAGATTTTGATGCCGTGAATTTTTTCACTAGACAAATTATACCTTGTTAATATTATGCCATCTCTAACTACAAGATCAGCAGATTTACAAAATGTAGGACCAGTTATTGAAACATGGGTTATTCCCTCAAAGGCTTATAGAGAAAACTTACCGCAAGATAAAAATATTCAACCGCCTTCCGTTCGCCTTGTTATGTTAGTTGATACAGGAGCGTCTGTTTCCGCCATTAAAACCGGCGTGGCTCAAAAATTAGGGCTTACTTCACATGGCATTACGAAAATTGCCACTGCTTCTCATAAAGAGTTTGAGTGTCCGCTTTATGATGTTGATTTATTTTTTCCAAACCATAAAATAGCGATTACCAATGTTGTGGTTTTTGAAACTAATTTTGAAGGGCAAAACATAGATGGGTTAATAGGCAGAGATATTTTAAAAAATGGTTTAATGATTTATAGTGGTTACGACAATACATTTATCCTGTCTTTTTAATTTAATCTTTTTGAATTGAAAAATTTAATTGCCCTCCATTGCAGGGCTTTTATTATTTTACAATGATCATTGTAAAACCATACAATGAAATTAAGCTTTTAAAAATATGAACAACAAAAAAGAAATAACTGCATCTGAAGAGCACCGTAAATATATTAAAAATAATATTTTTCTTTTTCTTCTATTCTTTTTGCCAGTCAGTGCCGTTGCCATATTTATAGGAATTTTTTCTATTGAAAAATTTAAAACTAGGGTGAATCTTTTTTTTGTATTAATTATTTTGGCTGTGGTTTTTTATATTCTTCAATCAAAAATAGATAAGTATGCAAAAAGCAGACAACTTACTGGTGGCAAACTTTATTATGAATGGATGCATCAGTCTTGGATTTTACCATGGATAATTTGTTTAATTTTTATAGTAATTATTATAATAATCGCTGTCATTAGATATGGTTTTCGGGTAATTTTTTAAAAAAATTGTTTATTATGCAGACGGAGTATGAGGCGACTTTTGTAAATATTGATAAGGATAAAGTTAGAGAAAAGCTTAAAAGCGTTGGAGCGGTTTTGGTTAGGCCAGAAGTTGTGATGAAGCGGTGCGTTTTTCATTTGCCCGAAGGATACGATAGGCCAGGAGCTTTTGCCAGAGTTAGAGATGAGGGCGATAAAATTACCATGAGTTTTAAAATTGTTGGCCGGGGCGGAACTATAAAAATAGACGAGCAAAAAGAAATTTGTTTGAAAATTGATAACTTTGATAATGGCGTTGAATTCTTAAAAGAGTTGGGGTGCAAGGAAAAAGCTCGCCAAGAAAGCAAAAGAGAAGTTTGGAAAATTGGCGAGACAGAAATTTGTATTGATGAGTGGCCGTTTTTAGAGCCGTTTGTAGAAATTGAAGGCCCAAGCGAACAAGAAACCAGAGAAGCTTCAGAAAAATTAGGTTTTGACTATTCACAAGCATTGTTTTGCGCTGTTAGCCTGATTTATACAAAAAAGTATGGCAAATACGGCATCGATGAAGCAAAAATTAACAACCAAACTCCGCTTATTATTTTTGATATGGAAAAGCCGTTCGTAAAATGATAGGGTAAATATTAGTCAAATAATAATATGAATTATACTTTAAAAAATTTTCTAATTGGGTGTTGTGTTGGGGTTGGAATTGTTTTGTTTTGTTTTGTTTTAATTGCACTAATAGGGGGGTGGAAATCGACTCTTTTTCTTTTAGTTCTCATTGCGGGGACTATGTTTGATTTGTTGGGTGATGCCCACGCGTCTTTCTCTTCTTTCTCGCTAATTGGTCTCATTTTGACAACTATTTTATTTTTTGGTTTTTTTGGTTTGTGTGGATCCTTTATTGGTTTTGTGTCCAAATATATTAAGATAAGAAAAAAGAGTTATGGAAAGTGATTTTGTAAAAAAAGAAAAAGAGACATTAAAGTTTTGGGAGGAGATAAAGCTTTTGGAGAAGATTAAAGAAAAAAATAAAAAGGGAAAGCCTTGGAGTTTTTTGGATGGGCCAATTACAGCCAACAACCCTATGGGCGTTCATCATGCTTGGGGCAGAACTTACAAAGATTTATTTCAAAGGTTTAAGGCAATGCAAGGATATAGCGAGCGGTTTCAAAATGGTTTTGACTGCCAAGGGCTTTGGGTGGAGGTGGAAGTGGAAAAAGAGCTTGGTTTTAAAAATAAAAAAGATATTGAAAAATATGGCATTGCTGAATTTGTAAATAAGTGCAAGGAGCGGGTGCATAAATATTCAAAAATTCAAACCCAGCAATCCATAAGATTAGGTATGTTGCGGGATTGGGGAAATTGGCAAACAGACTTTGATGAAAAAGGTGAGTGGATGAAAAAAAGCCATTCATATTACACAATGTCTCCGGAAAATAATTACGCCATCTGGCACTTTTTGAAAAAATGCCACGAAAAAGGGCTTTTGTATAAAGGCCACGACGTTGTGGCTTGGTGCCCGAGATGCGGCACGGCCATAAGCCAGCACGAAATTTTAACCGAGGAATACAAAGAAATAACCCACAAAGCCATTTATTTCAAGTTGCCTGTTGTTGGTGAAAACGAAACCTATTTTTTAGCTTGGACAACTACTCCTTGGACACTGCCAGCGAACGTTTTTTTATCAGTTAACCCGCACTTTATTTATGCTAAGGTGGCGGACCAAAAAACTGGCGAGATCTATATTCTATTAAAAGATAAAGCTCATCTAATTGAAAACGGCCAAATTATTGAAACATTTGAAGGCAAGGCTTTGGAAAATAGAGAGTACACTGGGCTTTTTGATAACTTGCCAGCTGTAGCTAAAGTGCCAGAACTTCATCACAAAGTTGTTTTGTGGAAAGATGTCACAGCTGATGAGGGCACGGGTGTTGTGCATTCTGCTCCCGGATGCGGGCAAGAAGATTTTACACTCGCTAAGCTTTTGTATCTGCCAGTCATAAACCCCACTAACGATGAAAGCCGTTATGTTGAGGGTTTTGATGCTTTAACAGGGCATTTTGTGGGCGAAGAGTTTGTGCGTGAACTTATTTTTGAAAGGCTAAAAGCCAATAATTTAGTTTATAAAATAGAGGACTATAAACATAGATATCCAACTTGTTGGAGGTGTAAAAGCGAACTGATTTTTCGCTTGGTTGACGAGTGGTATATATCAATGGATTATTTAAGAGCGCCTTTAATGAGTATTGCTAGAAAAATAAACTGGATACCAGGATTTTGCTTGGAAAGAGAGCTTGATTGGCTGAAAAATATGCGCGATTGGTTGATTTCTAAAAAAAGATACTGGGGCTTGGCTTTGCCGATCTATGAATGTTCTGAATGTAAAAATTTTGATGTTATTGGATCTATTGATGAGCTAAAAGAAAGAGCGGTAGAAGGCTGGAAAGATTTTGAGGGCAATTCGCCTCATAGGCCTTGGGTTGATAACATTAAAATAAGATGTTCCAAGTGCAACGAGGTTGTTTCTAGAATTTTAGATGTTGGCAATCCTTGGCTAGATGCTGGCATTGTGCCGTTTTCAACCATTAGTGATGATAATAGGCATGAAAATATCCCTTATTTTCATAACAACAAATCAGAATGGGATAAGTGGTTTCCAATTGATTTAGTGTGCGAAAGCTTTCCAGGGCAGTTTAAAAATTGGTTTTATGTTTTATTGGTAATGAGTCAAGTTTTAGAAAATAAAGAGCCATTTAAAAATTTGCTTGGGTTTGCTTCGGTTGTTGATGAAAAGGGAGAGGAAATGCATAAATCTAAAGGCAATGCTATTTGGTTTGACGAGGCAGTAGAAAAAATCGGGGCTGATGTGATGCGATGGATGTATGCTATCCAGAACCCAGCTAGCAATATGCGATTTGGCTATAATGTGGCCAAGGAAACGGAAAGAAAGATTTTAATCTTTCAAAATTGTTTTACATTTTTCAAAACTTATTGCCAAAACCCTCAAGCTAAAGAATTGAAGCCAAAAAATATTTTAGACAAATGGATTTTGAGTAAATTAAATAATTTAATAAACGAAGCAACCGAGAGCTTGGAGAAACTCGACCCTTCAAAAGCGGTTTTGGCTATTGAGGATTTCTGGATAAACGATTTGTCGCTTTGGTATGTGAGGCGTTCACGTAAAAGATTTCAAAATTCTGAAAGTTTAGATGATAAAAAACAGGGAGAACAAATTTTTTATGAAGTTTTATTAACTGTTTGTAAGCTAATTGCCCCAACAATGCCGTTTTTAGCTGAAGAGATATATCAGCAGTTAAAAGGTAAAGATATGCCAGAGTCCGTACATTTATGTGATTGGCCAAAATCAGAAAAGAAATTTATTGATGAGAGCCTGGAAAAAGAAATGCAAGAGACAAGAGATGTTGTTTCTTTGGCATTGGCTAAAAGGGCAGAGCTTAGCATTGGTGTTAGGCAGGCGCTACAAGAATTAAGGATTAGGAATCATGAATTAAGAATAAAGGGGAAGGAGGAGTTTTTAGAGTTGATAAAAGACGAAGTTAATGTTAAAGAAGTTATTTTTGATGACAGCATTGCCAGTGAGGTTGAGCTGGACACAGAAATTTCAGAGGAACTAAGAATAGAGGGCCAAGTTCGTGAAATTATCAGAAATATTCAAAGCTTGCGCAAGCAGTCAAACTTAACTCCAAATGATACAGATGTGGCGATTAGTTATTTTGCTCCTGAAAAAATAGTTAAGATTTTAAAAGAAAATCAAAAACAAATTTTAGAAAGCACTCGCTCAAAAGAGCTAAGGGAAAACACCTCAAAAAGTGGAGAATTTTTAGCCCGGTCAGAATTTAAAATAGACGGGGAGGTAGTTTGGCTAGGTTTGCAGAGGTCAGACCTCTAAAAAACTGAGCTCAAGAGTTAAGAGAGGTCTGACCTCTGCAAAATTACTATGAGCATCTTAGATAGAATCCCCAATTTGTTTGGACCAACTGGGATGAAATATAGGAAAAGAGCTTTCAAAAAATTTGACAAGGATTCTTTATTTTCTAGCAAAAGGCAATTTATTAAGCGATCAGATGCTGTTAAAAAAATTACTCTTGATAAAAGCAGAATTCCCCAAACCGGCTGGGCCCCAGCCATTAGGGGCAGATACTTAAGTAGAGTGAAAAGGAAAGAGCTGGCTGAATCTTTGTTTCCCAAAGAAAAATTTGGTGAACATATTAGTAAAAAAGCGTTTCAAGAAATAATGAAAGATCTTGAACAAAAAGGCAAGGCATTTAAGCCCTCGCAAGAAAAGTTTGACGCCTTGCAGAGATATAATTACTTAAAGAAGAAGTCTGGGTTTTAGGGAGAATTTATGGCGCATCAGCATTACAGGACAAAAGGGATTGTTTTATCTAAAAAAGATTCTGGGGAGGCAGACCAGATTTTTGCTTTATACACTCAATATTTTGGCAAAATAGAATTGGTTGGCAAGGCAATTCGCAAGATAACATCAAAATTAAAAGCGGGCATTGATGTTTTTTATTTTATTGAAGTTGAATTTATTCAGGGCAAAAACCGCAAAACATTAACGGATGCAATTGTAATTGACAAATTTTTGGAAATAAGAAAAAACTCAGAAGCGCTTGCTTGCGTTGGTCAAATAGCCGAAGTTGCTGACTGCTTAACTATCACAGAAAGAAAAGACGAGGAAATTTGGCGATTGTTGCTGGTAATTTTCCAGAAGTTCAACTATAAACTATTAACTAATAACTATAAACTGATTTCTCACTATTTTTTATGGAATTTTTTTACTTTACTTGGCTATTCTCCCGAGCTTTATTCTTGCCCAATCTGTTCAAGCAAGCTTTTACCAGAAACATTTTTTTTATCTCCCCTTCACGGAGGAGTGGTTTGCTGGAGGTGTTGCAATTTTCCCGCCACTGAAATTATGGTTGACTCGGTAAAGCTTATAAGGTTTTTTATAAAAGAGCCGATTGAAAAAGTTGAACGGCTAAGCATTTGGGAAAATGATTTACAAAATTTAAACAAGGCCTTTAAGGTATATTTTGATTTTTTAGCAGAAAAAGGTTAATATATTATTATGCGTAAGTTTTTAACATTTTTTCTTTTATCAATGGCTTTTTTGTCAGCCATTGCTTTTTGGTATTGGCGAGGCAATATTTATTCAAAAGAAGTTTTAAAGATTGAAATTTTAGGGCCAGAACAGGTTCAGGCAGGAGATGAAATTGACTATACGGTTAAGTTTAAAAATAATGGCAAAGTGCGCCTTGAATCAGCTGAGCTAGTTTTTGAGTATCCAGGGAACTCTACTCCTATTGAAGATACTCAACAACGGGTTACTAAAAAATTAGAAGATATCTATCCGGGAGAGGAGCGAACAGCTGTTTTTAAAGCAATAGGCATTGGAAAAGAAAACGATACATTGCAAGCTATGGCCTCGCTTTTTTACAATCCTAAAAACTTAAAATCAAGATACGAATCAAAAACTAATTTAACAACTAAAATAACCTTTGTGCCTTTGACCCTAGAATTTGATTTGCCAGTTAAAGCCGAACAAGGAGGAGATTTAAGCTTTACTGTTAATTATTTTTCTAATATTAATTTTGCTTTGGAAAATTTGCATTTAAAAATGGTTTATCCTTCAGGGTTTACCTTTCAGATCGCAAATCCAAAAGGTCTGGACATTGCCGAGTGGTCTTTGCCCGCCCTAACTCAAGCCAACGGAGGCAGAGTGAATATTAAGGGCTTGTTAAGCGGAACCCAGGGTGAAAGAAAAGTTTTCAAAGCTCAAATCGGCGTTATTAAAGACAGCGGATTTATGGTCTTGAAGGAAGTTATGGGCTCTATAGAAATTTCAGAGCCGTCTGTTTTCATATCCCAGATGATAAACGGCTCTCAAGCTGGCTCTGTTGGTGTTGGCGATTTGCTTCATTATGAAATTTATTTTAAAAACATTGGAGCAACTGCTTTAGAGAAAAAGTTTCTTTTGATAAAATTAAACAGCGACTTTTTTGACCTTAACAGTTTAAAAACAGAAAACGGCAGTACTGGCCAGGGCGACAACTCTATTATTTTTGACTGGAAAGACATTCAAAGCCTAAGGTTTTTAGATGCCAGCGAAGAGGGTAAGGTAGAATTTTGGGTAAAAACAAAAGACGCTTCTTTTAGCAGAAAAATTGAAAATCCTATTTTGCGAAACACGGTTTCTTTAAGCGGAGTAGAAAAAGCGTTTGAAACAAAACTGCGGGGTAAGGTGGATTTTGCTCAAAAAGTTATGCAGGATAATAGCACCAGCACAATCTATACCGTTTTATGGCAAATAAAAAATTATTGGAATGGATTAAATAACGCCAAAGTAAAAGCATTTTTGCCAGATAATGTTAAGCTAACTGGTCAAACCAGTCCCCAAGACGCACCATTTACTTTTGATTCAACATCTAGGGAAGTAGTTTGGTCGATAGGAGACATAGCTGCATATCAGGGCTTTGACTCTCCCGTGATTTTAACTTTTCAAATTGAATTAATGTCTGATGATTTGGCCAGCTCCACTATGCCATTAACTATGCCACTGATTGGAACGGCGAACTTAACAGCAGTGGATATTTTTTCAGGCACAGCTATTTCAGAGAGTTCGCAAGCAATAGATACTTCTACTTATGCCAGATAAAATGCAAAATATTATAGCGCTCTGTAAAAGAAGAGGTTTTGTCTTTGCCAGCTCTGAAATTTACGGCGGGTTTTCAGCTGTTTATGACTTAGGACCATATGGGGTTGAATTGGTCAACAACATAAAAAAAGAGTGGTGGAAAGCAATGGTTCAAGAAAGAGAGGATATTGTGGGGCTTGATTCAGCTATTTTTATGCACCCAAGAATTTGGGAGGCTTCGGGCCATGTTGGCGGGTTTGCCGACCCTTTAACCGAATGTAAAAAATGTAATAGCCGGTTAAGAGTTGACCATTTGCTTGAAGATATAGAAATTTTTGCTGACGAGAAAATGACTGAGGATGAAATAAATAAACTTTTTGATACCCACAAAGGCAAAATAAAATGCCCAACTTGTGGTAAAAATGATTGGACAAAAGTTAAAAAATTTAATCTATTGGTTAAAGCCAATCTAGGGAATTTTGCTGATGATTGGAGCAAGGCGCCTGTTTATTTGCGTGGTGAAACTTGCCAGGGAATTTATGTTAATTATTTAAATGTTCTGGATTCTTGCAGGGTGCAAATTCCTTTTGGTATAGCTCAAATTGGCAAGGCCTTTCGCAACGAGATAACTGCTCGCCAGTTTATTTTTAGAACTCGCGAGTTTGAACAAATGGAAATGCAGTATTTTTGTTCTCCCAATCAGGAAATGATAGAGTACGAGAAATTAAGGCAAAATAGGTGGCAATATTATTTAAACTTGGGAATTTCAGAGAAAAATTTGAAATGGCACAAGCACGAAAATTTAGTTTTTTATGCTAAAGAGGCCTACGATATTGAATATAATTTTCCGTTTGGGTTTAAGGAGTTAGAAGGTATCCATGCTAGAAGCGATTATGACTTATCTCAACATAGCAAATTTTCTGGAGTGGCTCTAGACTATACTGACCCCAAAACAAAAGAAAAATATATCCCTCATATCATTGAGTCTTCAGTTGGGGTTGGCAGAGCTCTTTTAGCTGTTTTAACAGAGGCTTACAACGAAGAACAAATGGAGGGGGGTGAAACCCGAATAGTTTTAAAATTTCCTGCCAAATTAGCGCCTATTAAAGTTGCTATTTTTCCCCTATTAGCCAACAAGCCAGAATTGGTTGAAAAAGCCAGAAGCATTTTTAATGAGTTGAAAAAAGATTTTCAAACAGAGTTTGATGATTCAGGCAATATTGGCAAAAGATACAGAAGGCAAGATGAAGTTGGCACACCCTATTGCATCACAGTTGATTTTGATACCTTACAAGATGACACTGTTACTTTGCGCGATAGAGACACAATGAAACAAGAAAGAATAAAAATTAGTGAAATAAAAAATATCTTAATCGAAAAATTAAAATAATAAATGAAAAGAGAATTTAGCAAAAACGATTTCTTTACTCAAAAAGCTAAAGAGGAGGGCTACCCAGCTCGTTCTGTGTATAAGCTTCAAGAAATAGACGAAAAATTTAAGCTTTTCCAGAAGGGCTTTTTTGTTTTGGACTTGGGAGCAGCCCCTGGTTCTTGGCTTTTGTATATTGCTAATAAAGTTTCAATGACTGGCAAAGTAGTGGCAATGGATATTTTGGATTTAAACATAAAACCGTTGAACAACACAGTATTTATTAAAAAGGATGTTTTAGCCGATGATTTTTTTGATGGGCCGTTGTTAAACCAATCTTTTAATGTGGTGGTTTCTGATATGGCCCCAAACACTACAGGGCTCTTGGAATTAGATGTGGCTAATTGTTTGGAGTTAACGCAAAAGGCCTTGGAGATTGCCATAAAAGTTTTAGCAAAATCCGGCAATTTCGTTTGCAAGATTTTTGAGGGGCCTGGCACTGATAATTTTGTTAAAGAAGTAAAAGGGCATTTTCAAATGATAAAAAGATACCGCCCCAGAGCTGTTCGTCGTGGCAGTAAAGAATTCTATCTAATAGCTAAAGGTTTTTCTCCACAGCGAAAATCTTGACGCAGGCGGATTTTCTTGCTATGGTGTAATTGTTTATCAGGCGGCGACCACATACCTAAGAGGTATCGACAGAACAATCTCGATTTTTTCGGGATTGTTTTGTTTTATTGAAGTGTTAAAATAAAATTGCGGAGGTATGGGAGGCTGATGTCCGCTGGAGCGGACCCCTGCCTGATAAACAGGCGATACCCCATAAAGGTATGTGGTTCGATTCCACCTGCCTCCGCATCAAGAATTCTCCCGAGTTTATCGAAGGGGGATTTTTGATTTTAATGCGTATTAAAATTTTATTTTATTCACTTTCACAACGACCGTCTCAGAATTGAATAATTTGGAATAGAAAACCCTAGGTTGCTTTTTATTGAGACGGTTTTTTGGTAAAGTGGAAAATATGAAAAATGGTAATTTAAAGCAGGAGGTTGTTTGGTTGTTAAATGAGAAATATGGGGGGAAGTTGACAGATAGGGCAAAAAAGGATATAACTCGATTGGAAAAAGGCGAGCCAGTGGATTATGTTATTGGTCATAAGAATTTTTGTGGTTGCAAAATTGATTTGCGATACAAGCCGCTTATTCCAAGAGATGAAACAGAATATTGGGTTGGCGAAGCTGTCCGAGAAGTTAATAACAACGGCTCGGGAATTATTTTTCGTGAGACGCTCGTTCGCCCAGCGGCTCACTCGCTTCGTCTCGGCAAAATTTCGCCAAAGGCGAACCATGCAATTTTGCCTGCGAATACTCACGAAAAACAACTCCCAACCCGTTGTTTAAAGATTCTAGATGTGTTTGCCGGCGGAGGGTGTTGCGGGGTTGTGGTTTTAAAGAGTATCCCTAATAGTCATTGTGATTTTGTGGATATTGATGGGAATTGCTTAAAGCAAATTCGGCTTAACTTAAAATTGAATGGAATTGATAAAAAAAGATATCGCATTATTAAGTCCAATGTTTTTGAAAAGCTGTTGAACCCGAGCTTCAACAGCAGATATGATTTAATTTTGGCTAATCCGCCATATATTGGGTTGGGCGAGAAAAGTAAAGTACAAAAATCGGTTTTAAATTTTGAGCCAAAACAGGCATTGTTTGCCAAGAGTAATGGCTTATATTTTATTGAAAAGTTTTTAAAGCAAGCCAAAAATTACTTAGCCCCTAAGGGTGTTATTTATCTGGAATTTGGCTATAATCAAAAAAAGGATATTGAGAAGCTACTAAAAAAATTCAAATATCAAAATTTTGAATTTCACAAAGATCAATTTAATAAATGGCGTTTTGTAAAAATTTCTTGATTTTTAAAGCGATTTGGTGTAAGTTTAGCTTGCTACATTAATAATATTTTTAGAAAGGAGGACTTCAATGCATAAAAAGAGCATTCATATTGCGATTGATAAAGCTGAGTCGTTGGTAGATTTCTTCGAATTCTGTGGATATCTGGTTGTGAATTTGCGTTGTCTATCTTTATCAGAGGTGGAAGAAAGAGGAGTCGATGGGATTGAAGTTATAATTTTTGATCCTTATATTGAATATCTTCAAAACGATACCCTTACAACTATTGAGGTATTTTCGGAAAGAAATCCATGCATTAAACTTATTGCGTTAAATTCATTAATTTTTCACGATGATGAATTAGAAGAAATGCAACAAAAAGGATTTTTTAGTTTGTTCGACATGGCAACAGCAAAGTTGGAAGATATTCATAAAGTTGTGGCGGCATAGCCGCCCTTTCTTTTATGTTGTGGTTATTTGTATTAAGATGAAATAAGTTTAGAAATTTTAAAATTAAAAATTATTTAAAAATTAAGAATTAAAAATTTTGTTGTTATGTATAAAAAAATAATTTTAGACAATGGCTTGCGGATTATGTTGGTGCCAAATAAAAACACTCAAGCGGTGACGGTTTTGGCTGTGGTGGGGGCTGGAAGTAAATATGAAACCAAGAAAAATAATGGCATTTCCCATTTTGTGGAGCATATGTTTTTTAAGGGGACAAAAAAACGGCCCAATGCTTTAGCGATTTCTGAAACTTTAGACAGGGTTGGCGGGTTTTACAATGCTTTTACCAGTAAGGAATATACTGGCTATTTTGCCAAGGTTGACGCAAAGCATAGCGATTTGGCTTTGGATTGGGTGAGCGATATGTTTTTAAATTCTAAAATTGAAAGCAAGCAAATTGAAAAAGAGCGGGGTGTTATTATTGAAGAGCTAAATATGTACTTAGACACGCCAGTGAGGCATATTAGAGATTTATTTGAAGAGCTTTTGTATGGGGACCAGCCAGCGGGTTGGGAAACTATAGGCACTAAAGAGAATTTAAAAAAAGTCCAAAGAAAAGACTTTATTGACTATATCCAAAACCACTACTCCTCAAAGAACACTATCGTTTGTGTTTCGGGGAACTTTAGCCAAGCAAAAATGCTTGAGGACATAAAAAGAAAATTTAAAACAATAAATAAAAAAAAGCCCCAATCAAAAGAAAAAGTTATTGAAGTCCAAACAGAGCCCCAAATTCATTTAAAATTTAAAGAAACCGACCAAACCCATTTTTGCTTAGGGGTTAGGGCTTTTGATTTATTCAGCCCAAAAATTTATGTTCAAGAAATTTTAGCTACCATACTTGGGGGCAATATGAGCTCAAGGTTATTTATTAAAGTACGGGAAAAAAATGGGTTGGCCTACTACATCAAAACCGACGCTGAAAGCTTTACCGATTCTGGGTATTTGGTTACGCAAGCCGGGATTCCGCATTCAGCGTTATCAAAGGCAGTGGCTATGATTTTAAAAGAATATAAAAATTTAGCTGGGCAAATTATCGCCGAAAGCGAGCTGAAAAAAGCCAAAGATTACTTAAAGGGTAATTTAGTTTTAAGCTTGGAGTCATCTGACGCCTTGGCTTCTTTTTATGCAGGCCAGGAGCTCTTAACAAGCAAGATTTTGACATTAAAAGAGGAGTGTGCCAAAATTGATAAAGTAAAAGCGAGCGAAGTTAGGGCCTTGGCCAAGGAAATTTTTAGAAAAGAAAGCTTAAATTTAGCAATTATTGGGCCTCATAAAAATGAAAATGAATTGCAAAAATTGATGAACTTATGAGAGATAAAGAAATTTATAATTTGCATTTAGATTGGCAATCAGCAACAAAACTGGCGCTTCTTGTTGTGTGTTTGTATGTCTTATATATTGTAAAAGATATCATTATCTGGTTTGTTTTTGCTTTGGTTATTTCTATTTTATTTAATTTTTTAATTGATGGGCTTCAAAAAAGAAGGGTGCCTCGCATTATTTCTACCACTGTTTTATATCTTGGATTTTTTGCCTTGTTAGGATTTTTTATTTATAAAACAGCCCCTATTTTGCTTTATGAAATTCAAGATTTTGTGGCAAATTTGCCGATTTATTTAAAAAAAATTTCACCTTTCTTTGAGAAATTGGGCATTACCTCTTTTAAAAGTAGCAAAGTTTTTATGGCTAGTTTGCAAACTAATTTAAACAGCGCTGGAGGGAGCTTTACAAGCGCTTTAGCGAGCATTTTTGGCGGAGCAGCCTCAACTGCCTTGGTGGTGGCAATGGCTTTTTTTATATCTTTAGAGCGACATTTTGTGGAAAAAATATTAAGTGCATTTTCACCGCCCAAGTATAAAGAATATTTATTCGGTTTGTGGAGGCGTTCAAAAAAGAAAGTAAGTGGCTGGTTTGTAACCCGGCTAATTGGCATTGCTTTTGTTGGTTTGGGAATGTATGTCATCTTAATGATTTTAAATGTAAAGTACGCTTTTATTTTAGCTCTTATTGCTGGTGTATTGGATTTGTTGCCGTTTATCGGTCCATTGGTCGCTGGGGTTGCTTTGTTTTCGGTTGTTTCCTTGATTTCTTTTCCCCAAGCAGTTTTTGTGATTTTGGCATTTTTTATTATTCAGGAAATTGAAAATCATATTTTATTTCCGATTATATTTAAAAAGCTCATTGGCCTGTCTCCTGTTTTAGTGTTAGTAGCTTTTGCTATTGGAGGAGAATTGTGGGGAGCGGCTGGGGCTATTTTGGGTATTCCGTTGGCTGGAGTTATTTACGAGATTATTAAAGACTACCTGATAAAACGCCAGAGGCATGAGTTGCCAGAACAAGTAGAAAATTCATGAGTACTTTGTTTGTAGTGGGAACGCCAATTGGCAATTTAAACGATATTTCCCAAAGGGCGCAAGAAACCCTAAAATTAGTTGATTATATTTTGTGTGAAGACACGCGAGTGAGCCAAAAAATGCTCACTCGTTTTGGCATAAAAAAGCCAATGATTTCTTATCATCAGCATTCCAAGCTGGATAAAGTTGATTATATTTTGGGTTTGTTGTGCGGGGGGAAAAATTTAGCTTTAATTTCTGATGCTGGCACTCCGGGAATATCCGACCCTGGCAATAAACTTGTCGATGCTATTGTTAATCAATATGTAATTTCTGAACGACCGCATAAAAATTACACATCGGAAGAGTTAGAAAAAGCAGAGGATGAAATAGAAATAATCCCCATTCCCGGACCCTCGGCTATAACCGCTATTGCTAGTGTTTGCGGATTTCCAATGGATAGATTTATTTTTTTAGGTTTCCCGCCAATTAAGAAAAAAAGAAAACAATTTTTTGAAGAAGTTTTAAATTCAAAATACCCTGTTATATTTTTTGAATCCCCATACCGCATTTTGAAAACCTTGAACGAGTTATGGGGGACAGTCCCCCTGAAGAATGAAGGGGGACTGTCCCCCCAAGAGTTGCAGGTTGTTGTTGGTCGCGAATTAACCAAGAAATTTGAAACAATTTATCGGGGAAGTATTACCGAAATTATTGAAGCAATAAAAAAATCTCCAATAAAAGGAGAGTTTGTGGTGGTGGTTAGTAAATAAAATTAGCTTATAAAAATGGCAAAGCGGCAAATCGGTGTGATTGTTAGCACCGCTTTGCCGCTTTTTTGGGTTTAGTAAAAATAAGGTCTACTAATCCTAAACCCAGTTATTTTCCTTGTCCACCTACAAATGGCAAGCCATTTGTAATGAATTTTTTTCAATGTTCTGGGTTTTACTATCCCAAAGAATATTAAAATAAATCCCATAGCGATGGAAATAGAGGGATATGCCCACTCAATGCCCTGGGGCCCATGATTGTATTGTATTATAGTCCCATCCTCTCTACGCTGAGGAAAGTAACTGTATAGCAAGAAAAACATAGTAAGAGAAATGATGGCAAGCCCTAATACTAAAAGGAACTTTTTCATTATGTCTACTCCTTTCGTTTTTTAATTTTTAATAGAAGTAAAATTTAAATATAGCGTACATCTTAAAGTGACGTTTGTCAAGATTAAAATTTGGGGAGAAGTGTGATAAAGTAAATTTAATCAAATCTATGGCAGAAAAAGACAATAAAATCTATTTAACCACGCCGATTTATTATGTAAATTCCAAACCCCATATTGGGCACGCTTATACTACTTTGGCAATTGATGTTTTAACTCGATATTACAGAATTCTGGGCAAAGAGGTTTTCTTTTTAACGGGCACAGATGAGCACGGCGCTAAAATTGCCGAAGCAGCTCAAAAAGCAGGCAAAACTCCGCAGGAATTTTGTGATGAAATTTCGGGTTTATTTAAAACAGCTTGGCAAAATTTAAATATTGACTACTCATATTTTATCAGAACAACTGATAAAAGCCACGAAGAAAAAGTAGCTGAGTTTTTAAATGTTTTAAAAAGTAATGGCTATTTATACGAGGGCGAGTACGCTGGCAAGTATTGCGTGGGCTGTGAAAAATTTGTAACTGACAAAGATTTAGTTGATGGCAAGTGCCCAGACCACAAATGTGAACCCCAAGATGTGGCTGAAGAAAACTGGTTTTTTAAGTTAAGGCAATTGTTGCCAAAAATTAAAGAGCTTATTGAGAGCGATAAACTACTAATACTTCCCGAAAAAGCTAAGAGTGAAGTTTTGGGTGTTATTAAGCAGGGGTTAGATGATGTTTCAATTTCTCGGAAAAGTGTTTCTTGGGGCATTAAGTTGCCATGGGAAGAAAGCCAAACAGTTTACGTGTGGATAGATGCCCTGCTTAATTATTGGACTGTCTTGCAAAATTTGGGCAAGATGGAATTTTGGCCAGTGGATTTGCATTTAATGGGCCGAGAAATTTTGAAGTTTCATTGTATTATGTGGCCAGCAATTTTATTGGCTTATTATGGTGACGACGCTATTGATCAATTGCCAAAGCAAGCTTTTTGCCACGGGTATTTTACAATTGACGGACAAAAAATGTCCAAAACCATTGGTAATATAGTTGACCCGAACGATTTAATTAAAAAATACGGAACAGACGCCACCAGATATTTGCTTTTAACCCAGTTTCCATTTGGCGGCAACGACGGGGACGTTTCCCTTAGCCGTTTAGATGAAAAATATAATAGTGATTTAGCCAGCGGGTTGGGGAATCTTGTTGCAAGAGTGGTTACTCTTGCAACTAAGTTAAAAGTGCAACCAGTCCGCATCGCTACGCAAAGCGTTGCTGGCGGGAGCGCAAAGTTAAAAGTTAAGGGTTCAAGATTAGAACAAAATATTTTAGAAGCAAAAAATAAGTATAACTTTAGCTTGGCTTTGGAAAATTTAAAAATCGACGAAGCTTTGGGAGCTATTTGGGAGCTGATTGGGGCTTGCGATAAAATAATTGATACTGAAAAACCATGGGAGTTAGCAAATGAAAAACTAAAAACTAAAAATGAAAAAGTTATTAAAGATTTATTAGTAGTTTTGGGGGAAATCGCTGAAATGCTCAAGCCGTTTATGCCCCAAACCGCAGATAAAATTCTGGAGCAAATAAAAACCAACAAAAGCGAGCCATTATTTCCTCGCTTGAATTAATATGCTAATCGATACTCACAGTCATTTAAATTTTAAAGCGTTTGACGAGGATAGAGATGAAGTTATAAAGAAAAGCTTAGAACAAGATGTTTGGATAATAAATGCTAGCTCTAATTATAAAACCTCGCAATTGGCAGTGGAAATAGCCCAGCAATACCCAGCTGGTGTTTTTGCTTCTATCGGGTTGCACCCAATTAACTGTGTTGTTGATTTAAGTCAACTTGATGAGGATCGGTTGGAGGAACTTGATATTGAGAAATACAGAGGACTATCAAAAGAAAAAGGGGTGGTAGCTATAGGAGAAATTGGTTTGGATTATTGGAACGAGCCAAAAGGAAAAGTAAAAGCAGAAGTTTTTAAAGAAAAACAAAAAGAAGTTTTTTTAAAACAATTAGAGCTGGCAAAAGAATTGAACTTGCCCGTAATTTTACATTGCCGAAAAGCGCATAGAGAGCTACTGGAGGAATTAAGAGTTATGAATTATGAATTAGGAAAAGGGGAGAGGGGGGTGGTGCATTGCTTTACAGGAAGTTGGGAGGAGGCGCAAAGATATATGGAGCTTGGATTTTATTTGGGTTTTAATGGAATTATATTTAAATTTGATGTTGATGAAACAATCAAAAAAATGCCTCTTGAAAAAATGCTTTTAGAAACTGATTGCCCGTTTCTTTGCCCGTCTTCGGCACGCTGTAGCCCACAGGGCGAAGGTGGCCAACAAGACCGCAACGAACCCATAAATATTAAATACATTGCTCAAAAAATTGCGGAAATTCGTGGCGAGCCATTAGAAAAAATTGCTGAAATAACCACCCAAAATGCCAAGAAACTCTTTAATTTAAGTTAGTTTTGGCATACAATACAGTATTATTATGGCAGAAAAATACGAACCAGATAAAATTGAACCCAAGTGGCAGAAATTTTGGGAAAAGCAAGAACTAAATAAAGCGCAGGACTTTGATAAAAGGCCTAAATTTTATTGCTTGGATATGTTCCCGTATCCATCGGGTGCTGGGCTTCATGTGGGCCACCCAAAGGGATATACGGCCACAGATATTATTTCTCGCTACAAAAGAATGAACGGTTTTAATGTGCTCCACCCAATTGGCTGGGACGCTTTTGGCTTGCCAGCTGAAAATTACGCTATTAAAACCAAAGTTCACCCAAATGAAAGCACGCATAAAAACATAGCTCACTTTAAAGAACAAATTAAATCTTTGGGATTTTCTTATGATTGGTCGCGTGAAATTGATACATCAAGCCCTGAATATTATAAATGGACGCAGTGGTTTTTTCTTTTTCTTTACGAAAATGGTTGGGCATATAAGGCAAAGGCCTCTGTTAATTGGTGCGATTCCTGTCAGACAGTTTTAGCCAACGAGCAAGCGCAAGATGGAAAATGTGAAAGATGCTCTAGCGATGTTTTACAAAAAGACCTGGAGCAATGGTTTTTTAAAATCACGGATTTTAATGAGGAATTATTGCAGGGTTTAGAAAAAATTGATTGGCCAGAACCAATTAAAATAATGCAGAAAAATTGGATTGGAAAGAGCGAGGGATACGAGATAGATTTTAGAATCAGGAATCAGGAATCAGGAATCAGGGTTTTTACAACAAGGATAGATACTATATTTGGGTGTACTTATTTAGTGGTGGCGCCAGAGCACGATATATTCAAGAATCAAGAATTAGGAATTAAGAATTATGAAGAAGTGAAAGATTATGTTGAGATGGCAAAGAAGAAAAGCGAACGTGATAGACAAGCAGATGTAAAAGACAAAACTGGCGTAAAATTAGAAGGCATTGTGGCGATAAATCCAGCCAATAACAAAGAAATTCCAATTTTTGTGGCTGACTATGTTTTGTCTGGTTATGGCACTGGAGCTATTATGGCTGTGCCTGCCCAAGATAACCGAGATTACGACTTTGCGAAAAAATTTAATTTGCCAATTGTTGAAGCGCCAAACACCATGGAAATGGCAGAAAAAGGCATAGCCAAGAAAAAAATAAATTATAAAATGCGAGATTGGCTGGTTTCACGGCAGCGCTATTGGGGGGCGCCCATTCCAATTATCTATTGTGAAAAATGCGGTGAGCAACCTGTACCGGAAAAAGACTTGCCAGTATTATTGCCAACAGATGTTGATTTTGTGCCAACAGGAGAATCGCCTTTAGTAAAATCAAAAGAATTTCATAAAGTTAAATGCCCGCAATGTGGCGGGCCAGCTAGGCGGGAAAGCGATACCACGGATACTTTTGTTTGTTCGTCTTGGTATTTCTTTCGCTATCTTGACCATAAAAATAAAAATGAATTTGCTGATAAAAAACTAATTGATTATTGGTTGCCAGTTGATTTATATGTGGGCGGAGCTGAGCATGCGGTCTTGCATCTTTTGTATGCTCGGTTTTTTACTAGAGCGCTCTTTAAAAAGGGCTTAATTGATTTTGACGAGCCATTTTTAAAGCTGAGAAATGTTGGTTTAATTTTGGCTCAAGGAGGAGTAAAGATGAGCAAATCAAAGGGTAATGTTATAAACCCTGACGATATTGTTAAAGAATATGGCGCTGATACTTTAAGGATTTACGAAATGTTTATGGGGCCTTTTGACCAAGCTATTGCGTGGGATACGAACAGTATTAAGGGGGCGAGAAAATTTTTGGATAGAGTTTACGGATTAAATTCCAAGAAACAAGAAACAAGAAACAAACAAATTCCAAATTCCAAATTAGAAAAATTATTAAATAAAACGATTAAAAAAGTAGGGGAAGACATTGAGGCAATGAAGTTTAATACAGCCATTTCTGCTTTAATGATTTTGCTTAATGAAATAGAAAAAGAAAAAGAAATTCCCCAAAATGTTTTTGAAAAGTTTTTATTGCTTTTAGCGCCTTTCGCTCCGCACATCGCTGAGGAGTTATACAGCGGAATTAAGAATCAAGAATTAGGAATTAAGAGGGAGGGGAATTCAATTTTTGAAGAACAATGGCCAAAGTACGATGCCGCCTTGTTAAAAGATGAAAAAGTTAATATAGTGGTTCAAATTAATGGCAAAGCAAGGGGGGTTGTGGAAGTTGAAGCAGGAGCAGATCGGGAACAGGTTTCGGTAATTGCCAAACAAGATGGAAAGATGAGCCAATGGATAAAAGATAAAGAAATTAAAAAAGTTATTTTTGTAAAAGATAAATTAATAAACTTTGTAATATGATAAAAAAAGTTGTAATTGCAGCTGCCGGGCAGGGCACAAGGATGTTAGAGCTCTCAAAAGACAAGCCAAAGTCTTTAATTTGCGTTAAGCAAAGGCCATTTTTAGCTTATTTGCTTGACCACTTAATTACTGCTGGCTATAAAGATTTTATGCTGGTGGTTGGCTTTCACGCTGAACTAATGGAAAGGTTTGTTAAGGAATACTTGGATTTTTGCTCTCAAAAAGGCAAGGCAGATATAAAAATTGACTTGCTCAACCAGTTTGAGATTTTGGGGCCAAAGGAAAAAGAATATGGCACTTTATGCCCAATGAAATGTGTTAGGGATTGGGTTGGCAATGAAAACTTTCTTTCTATTTATGGGGACAATTTATTTTCAGTTAGAGATTTACAAGCAATGGGAGAGGAAGATGATTATAATTATATTGGCGCTTCCACAACCGACCACCCAGAAAAATACGGAGTTTTAATAACAAACGAAAAAGGAGAGTTAAAAGAAATCATTGAAAAGCCTAAAGAATATGTTGGTAATTTAGTTAATAAGGGGATTTATAAATTTACGCCAGAAGTTTTTGAAAAATTACCACAAGTGTGTATATCTCCCCGAGGAGAATACGAATTAACTGATGCAGTTACTTTATTGGCCAAAGAGGGCAAAGTAAAGGTAAAAATGTTGCAGGATTATTGGCTGGATTTTGGCAACCCAGATGACATTGCCAAAGTAGAAGACTTTTTAAACGAACAAAAAACCTGCGACTAAAATCTCGCAGGTTTTTTGATGGTGGTTATATTGCCCAAACTAACTCCTTCTTTTTCTTGCCTCAAGGGTGCGGCGGGCTTTTCTATTACCGCCACCCATTATATTTTTTTCTTGAGCATCTGGCACAAAATCTATTTCTTGAACTGATGGAATTCTGAACGAAAAAGTAGTTTTGCCATTGGCGTTAGTAACAGCGAAATCGCCAAGACCAATTATGTCCATTCCGATTAAGAGCTGAGGTTGTTTGTCATCTGATACATTGTCATCAGGGATAAGTTGAACTTCTGTTACTCGCACATGGGGTACCATCACCCCATCTGGTAATGAAATATTGACAAGGTATGTATTATTTAATGACTTTCCACCGGCGTGTCTCGTTTCTCGTGCTCCTGTGGGTTGTAGATTTAAGTCATCTACAACTTTTTTTGTTATAGCAGAGTGCGTTGCTCCTGTGTCCCAAATTGCTATGTATTCCCTAAAGTCAATTCTCTGTGCTCGTGCCTCTTCAGGAGTAATAGGCAAACACACCTTTATTTTATTGAATATTACGCGCGTTCGTCCAATATATCGGGTAGTAAATGCGTGATGTTGCATAGAGTCAAGAAATTGCTACCCGAGAGTGAAAGGTTTGCGTGTAGCTTTCTTGGCCGGGTGAACATTGTTGAATTAAAAAAGCACCAAGCTTAAATTTCTTTTTGGCTTCTGTATATGCTTCTATTTCTGTACTATAAACACCTTGAACTTTTTGTTCGTTGATGACAAGAAATTTTCCTTCGTGTTTCTTTACAAGTTCTTCTTGGTGGGATTTGAAGTATTCAAGTTGTTTTTGGAGATAATTATTTATCATATTTATGATATTAACACACTTAAAATAACCTTACAATGTCCAATATTATTTTCTCTAAATCGTAGTAATCTTCATAATAATCAATATAAGCATCGAAAACTTTCTCTGCTGTACCGTGAATGCTTATCTCCATTAAAGAACCTGTACTCACTAGACTCCAAATAGAAGGGTCTATCTGTAAATTAAGCTTTTGCCGTTTCTCATTATTGCGTACGGTAGGATTATAATTATGCTCAACAAGCGTATTTCTTGTTTCGGAAAATTTTTTAAGAAAATTTGATTTTGGATGATTGGTATTAATTAACTTCAACTGATTTAGTAACTTAACACACTTATTACCGTGATAATACATCCCGTATAAACTGGCACCACTTAATTCATTAAAGTGAATTTCTTTTTTATGATTATCGCCCGTTGTAATAGACAGCTCCTTATTTAGTTTTACCTGTTGAAAGCTAACATAGAATAACTTAAAGGAGTCGTACAGGAATTGGTAATTTTGTATCTTTTTAGACCATGAGTCGCCGAGTGATTGCCATTTATTTTCCCAATGCTTTTCTAAATCAGACAGATCAGTTTGATTGTGTTGCTTGTCTTGAAAAACATGCGAGTGTGCTTGATTAAATCGATCTACATAATTTTCACCGCCATGAATCACAGATTGAGAAATATTATCAAAGACCTTAATAATCGTAGTCAACTCTATTAATTTTTCTATGTCTTCATTCATTAATTTATTATTAAGGAAATAATAAAGAATATGACAATAATTATTGAGGAGATGATATTTACACGAAGAAGCTCCCCTATTTTATAGCCTCGCTCATTACCTAATCGAGGGTTTATTGAGCTTATTGCATAAATAACCGCAACAAAAGTTAATAATGCTAAAATCCAATGTTCAAAACCAAAAATAACTATAGTGACTAGACCTAAAATAGGGAAAATAACGAATGGTCCAGCTGATAGAATTAAAATAAATAAAAGTATTAAACCAATTAATCCTCCCGCAATATATAATGGTAAGTATTCCATAGTAAAAATTGAGGCTTTTTATTTTTTTAAGCTGATTTTCGTTTTTATACCTAAAATTGTACCTACCCCCACGCCCAGTGCATAGGTTATAATTGTAACGATACTTCTTTCTTTATCAAGTTGAGTAATAATGTTGTATAGTACCAGCATTGAAGTAATTGTCACAATAAATGAAAAAATGGCAGCAGGAATTGCTTTTTCCTTTGCAATAAAACGCCAGTTAAGGGTGAGTAAAAAATCTTGCAGAATTCCAACTAAAAAATAAAGAATAAGATAGTAGTACATAGTTGTATGCTATTGTGGGCTTATTTTGAATTTGTGCCGCGGGTGGGAGTCGAACCCACATGAGCAAGCTCACACGATTTTGAGTCGTGCATGAATACCAGTTCCATCACCGCGGCTTATGGTTTAAAGTATCGCAAATTTTGGGGGAGATTTCAAGAAGCCCAGCTGGCAGGGATTACCCGTTCGGGCCATTTTTGTTTTAATTCAATTAAATTGGGGCAAGTTTCTTTATGGATTGAGGCGCCTTCCCCTTGAGTAATAAAAGCTAAAATATTGTCGCTTGGCTTGGGATGGCAACACATAGTTAATTTAAACGCAATTCCTTTTTCACCGCCAATTAAAACTTTTGGCGTTTTAATAAAGCGTTGTGGAATTATCTTTTTAATCAAAGAAACTTTTTCCGTGATGGCCGAAACAGTGGCTTTTGCTATTGATTGGGGCGCTTGGCCCAATGACTGTTCTATAAACTTGCTGATTTTTGACTTGGCTTTTTGGGTTTTCACAAAATGCAACCACTTTTCAGAAGGAGAATGATTCTTGCTGGTTAAAATTTCTACATGATCGTTGTTTTGCAGTTTATAATTTAAAGGAACCATTTTTCGATTAACCAAAGCGCCTTGACAATGGTCGCCAACATCTGAATGAACAGCATAAGCAAAGTCTACTGGAGTTGAATCTTTTGGCAAGTTGATAAGGTCGCCTTTTGGAGTTGAAACAAAGATAAGATCTTTAAACAGTCCTGTTTTAATATCTCTTGAAAGGCCATCCATTGTTGTTGTTTCAGCTTTCCATTGTCGAATCTTATCAAGCCAGAAAAATTGTTTGTATGCTTTTGTGTTTATTTTTCCCTTGTATCCCAAGTGGGCAGAAATGCCAAACTCGGCTTCTTGGTGCATTTGTATTGTTTTTATTTGGATTTCAAAGTTTCTATTTTCTGGCCCAATAACTGTTGTATGGATTGCTCGATAGCCGTTATTTTTTGGGTTGCCAATATAGTCTTTTGTTCTGTTTGGTAAAGGCTGAAAAGCTTGATGTAAAAAACCCAAGGCCTTATAGCAGTCACCTGTGTTTTCAACTAAAACCCTCACAGCAACCACATCATAAATTTGGCTAAAATCCATTGAGTGCCTTAAGAGTTTTTGATAAAGGGAAAACAGCCCCTTTGCTCGAGAGAAAACTTCAACTTTTGTTAGGCCTTTGTCTTGAAGAATTTTTTTAACTTTTGGTTTTATCTTTTCAGTATAGGCCTTAATTTTAGCTCTATCATCAGTAAAGTTTTTAATTAGCCATTCATATTCTTTTGGATAAAGAATGGGAAAAGCAGCATCCTCAAATCTAACCTTTAGACCCTCCATACCAAGGGCATAACACAAAGGCGACATAATTTCTAAAGCAACAAGGGCGCGGTTTTTTTGCAGGTCTTTGCTGTAATACTTTGCAAGTCCCTCTATTTCGTCTAAGGAGTCAGCTATTAAGACCAATATGGGCTGGATATCTTTTGTTAAAGCGAAAAACGACTTTCTTATATTTTCTGATTGTTCATCAAAAAGAATCTTTTGCCAATCCTTAATTGATTTTACTTTCGGCTCTTTGAAAAATCCAAAGGAATCCCTAAGTTTTTTGGTTAAGGATATTATTTCAATAATTTCTTTTTTTTGATTTTCCTGCGTGATTGATTTTGGAAAAACAAAATCTTTAAATTGATAAAGAATGCCAGCTAAAATGGTTTCTTTTGATGAGTTTATTTCGCTTAATATTTCTCCTGTTTTTATGCAATGATTAAATAAAAAGGCCTTGTTTTTAACTGTTTTTTCTTCAGTTAAAACAGGCCTAAAAGTCGCTTCCCTTGCAAGTCGAACTATCTCTTCAAACAGCTCGGGAGAGTTAAGTTTCCTTTTTAAGTTTTTTATTTTCTTTTGCATTAATAATTGATGGGCAGGTTTTACTTGGGCATTTTACTATTTTGCTTTTTGTTTCAACCATTATTGAATGGCAGTCCGGGCAGAATTGATTAACTGGTTTGTCCCACAAAGCAAAGTCACACTTTGGCCAGTTAGAGCAACCATAAAATATCTTTTTTGTTTTTGTTGTTTTTTCGGTTATTTGGCCTTGCCCGCATTTTGGGCATTCTATATTTAAAGTTGGCCTTGGTAGGGGGTCTGTGTGCTTGCATTCTGGAAATTTGCTGCAAGCATAAAATTTTCCGTATCTGCCCATGCGGAGAACCATAGGGTTTTTGCATTCTGGGCATATTTTGTCGGTTTTTTCTGTGAGATCTAATTTTTCAACTGTTTTTTCTTTTTCTTTTAGAATTTTTTCAAATGGCATATAGAAATCTTTTAAAGTTTTTTGGAAGGTATCTTTGCCTTCTGCTACTTCGTCGAACTCTTTCTCCATTTTAGCAGTAAATTGAATATCTACAATCTGAGGAAAGTTTTCCAAAAGCATAGTATCCACCATAATTCCTATTTGGGTTGGTTTTAGTTTTTTGTTCTCATCTTTTTCGGTGTAGTTCCTCTGTTGGATTGTTCCTAATGTTGGGGCGTAAGTTGATGGCCGGCCAATGCCTTCTTTTTCTAAAACTTTTATTAAGGTGGCTTCCGAATATCTGGCTGGTGGCTGGGTAAAATGTTGTCCCGAGAGTAGTTCTTTTAATTCTAATTCCTCACCTTTTTTGAGATTAGGCAACTCCATTTCTTCAAACTTTGTTGGATATACTTTTAAAAATCCATCAAATTTCATTGTTTGTCCATTTGCCCTAAAAGTATAGACATTGGCCATTATATCAATTGAGCAACTATCAAAGACAGCTTGAGCCATTTGGCTAGCCACAAATCTCTGCCAGATTAAAGTATAGAGTTTTAATTCATCACCAATAAGATTTATTTTTTCTAATTTAGTTGGCCTTATGGCCTCGTGGGCTTCTTGAGCTGACTTTGATTTTGTTTTAAAAACTCGGCTAAATCCAGGCCAATAGTTGCTTCCAAAGCTGTCAATTATAAATTGTTTAGCTTGGGCTTGGCTTTGCTCTGATAAATTTAAAGAGTCGGTTCGGTGGTAGGTAATGTGGCCTTTTTCGTAAAGTTTTTGGGCAATTGACATCGCTCTTTTAGCTGAGAAACCGAGCTTATTAACAGAGGCCTGCTGAAGGGTGCTTGTAGTAAAGGGAGTTTGAGGGTTTTTAATTGTTTCTTTTTTTTCAATACTTTCAACAATATATTTTGCCCCATTTAAATCGTTTAAAATTTCATCGGCTTGGGCTTTGTTTTTTATTTCAAGCTTATCTATATTATTGCCGTTTTTGGCAATTAAATTTGCTTGTAGCCCATTATTTTTTAGTTTTTCATTTTCAGTTTTTAATTTGAGGAGCGAAGCGACGATGCTCCAATATTCAGTTGGTATAAATTTTTTAATTTCACTTTCTCTTTCACAAATTAAGCGCATAGCCACTGATTGCACCCGGCCAGCCGATAAGCCCCGCATTATTTTTTTCCATAAAAAAGGAGAAAGCTTATAGCCAACCAATCTATCCAAAACCCTTCTTGATTGTTGGGCATTTACCAAATTCATATCAATTTCTCGCGGATTTTTTAAAGCTTCTTCTATGGCGTTTTTTGTTATCTCATGAAAAACAATTCTTTTTGGGTTTTCTAGTTTTAAAACTTCAGCCAAATGCCAAGCAATTGCCTCGCCTTCTCGATCCTCGTCAGTGGCGAGGATAACCCCATCAGCTTTTTTAGTTTCTTCTTTTATTATTTTTACCTTTGGCTTGGCTTTAACTGGCACAATATATTTTGGCTGGAAATTTTTTTCCACATCCACGCCTAAAACACTTTTTGGTAAATCTCGCACATGCCCAAAAGAGGAAACAACACTGTAGCCACCTCCTAAGAATTTTTGAATTGTTTTTGCCTTTGTAGGACTTTCAACGATAATTAATTGCATAAGTATTTCCGCCTAAATTTTTAATTTTATTCTCCAATTCCATTATACAGATAATTCCAGATATTGTTTGCGAAGGCATTTTTGTTTTTTCAATTATGGCATCAATATGTAAAGGTCCGTTTTGTAAAATGTCAGCTATTATTTTTTCTTGTGGAGAAGTAAATAAACTTTGAGTTTTTGCTGGTTGATTTATGCCCAGCATTTCTAAGATTTCATTTGGCGATTCAACTAACCTTGCCCCATTTTTTATTAAAAAATTGCAACCTTTGGATATTTCAGAGTAAATACTGTTTGGAATGGCAAAAACTGGTTTTTTATACTGCTTGGCATAATTGGCGGTAATTAAAGCCCCGGATTTTATTTTGGCTTCAACCACTAAAACTCCAACAGACAACCCAGCTATTATACGGTTTCTTTGTGGGAAAGTATAGAGAGCTCCTTTTGTGCCTGCTGGATATTCGGAAATTAAACAGCCATTTTTTTCTAAAATTTGTTTGGCTAATTTTAAATTTTCTGCTGGATAAAAGCATTGCTCATCAAGCCCCGAGCCCAAGACCGCTATGGTTAAAGCATTTTTATCAATAGCGCACTGATGAGCCAAGCTATCAATGCCCAAAGCCAGGCCTGAAACAATTGTTAAGCCCGACTTGGCCAGGCCATTAGAAAAAGATAAGGCAACTGATTTGCCATAATCAGTAGGCCTTCTGGTTCCCACAATGGCAAAGCATTTTTCATTTAAAAGTTTATAATTGCCTCTATAATATAAAACCTCTGGCATTCCTGTTAGATTTTTTAAGGCCTTGGGAAAGCTAGGATTTTTTGAGTCAATCTGTTGTATCGGAAAATTATTTAAAAATCTCTCCATCGGCTATATCATAACAAGATATTGCAGCATTGCAAAATTTGACAAGAAGAGTAGTATAATGCGTATTGAAGTTTCGATTGATAGAATTTATTTTTAGCAAGAAAAGAATAGAGAAGGAGGTACTTTAAATGTTTTATATAGGGGCAATTATTTTAGTGTTAGGGTATTATTTTACCTCTAATTGGAGGTTTTACATTGGGATGTATGGAGGAATTTCTATTATCTTTTTAAGCGTTGTGCTATTTTGCGTCCTAGCCATCTTAAATATAAAAAGAATGACCAAAAAGAATAGCGAGAGGTTCTTAATTTCGCTTTCAGTGCCGATTTTTATGTTAACGATTATTAGTGGAGCAATCTTGTCGGCAACCATTGCATCTATTAGTAATTGTGCAGAAGGATTTGGATGGGTTTTGACCATCAATGAAGGGTGGCAAATTTGTTTAAAAAATTCAGTATCTGGTGGGATATATGGAGTTATCTCCCTAATGCTCTTCTTAATTTTTTGCGCTCTTTCTATAGCTACCTACATGGTTTGTAGCTATAAGAAAAAGTAATAACTACATAAAAGTTCGATATTTTTAATATATTGAACTTTTATTTTGTTTCAAAATGGGGTATAATGCGTATTTCTATGGCGATAAAAAATCCGCAAAATTTTATAAGTATCAGGGGAGCAAGGGTTCATAATCTTAAAAATATTGACTTAGACATTCCAAAAAATAAACTAGTGGTTATCACTGGAGTGTCGGGTTCTGGAAAATCCAGCTTGGCTTTTGATACTTTATATGCTGAAGGCCAAAGAAGATATGTGGAAAGCTTGTCGTCTTACGCTCGGCAGTTTTTGGGTGTGATGCAAAAACCAGATTGCGACAAAATAGAGGGCATCTCTCCTGCCATCTCAATAGATCAAAGAAAGTCATCTCATAACCCAAGGTCAACTGTTGGCACAATGACAGAAATTTACGATTATTTAAGGGTCTTATTTGCCAGAGTGGGCACGCCTTTTTGTCCAAACTGCGGGCGGGAAGTGAAGAAGCAAACAATTGATCAAATTACCAGCCATATTTTGGCTCTGCCAAAGGCAAGCGAAATTAATATATTAGGCCCAGCAGTTAAGTCAAAAAAAGGTGAACACAAAGCAGTTTTAGTGGAGGCATCAAAAGCGGGATTTGTTAGAGTGCGAATTGACGGAGTTATCCAACGGCTGGACGAAGTAGTAGAAAGGGACTTAGACAGGCAAAAAAAACACAGCATTGAAATTGTGGTTGATAGATTGGTTTTAGATAAGGATTTAGAAAAGTCCCGTTTGGTGGATTCTTTGGAAATTGCTTTGCGGTTTGGCAATGGCACAATAATAATTCAAAAATCAAAAGTCAAAAATCAAAAAGAAGAAGATTTAATTTTTTCCGAGCATTTTGCTTGCGATTATTGCGAGGTCTCCTTGCCAGAAATTGAGCCAAGATTATTTTCTTTTAACTCGCCCTTTGGCGCTTGCAAGACCTGCCAAGGTCTTGGCAGAAAATTAGAGGTTTCTCCTGATTTAGTTATTCCCAATAAAAACCTCTCAATTGCTGAAGGCGCGATTTTTCCTTGGGCCAGAGCCAGCCATAAAGTCGGGAGGCAGGGATATTACTGGAGCATACTCTCGGATTTAGCTGACGAGTATAGATTTTCTCTTAATGAGCCAATTAAAAATTTAAAGCCAGAAATTATTGATTTAATTTTATACGGAGCCGAAGGATACGAAGGTGTGATTAGCAATTTGCAGAGGCGGTATTGGGAAACGGACTCTGATTGGGCAAAAGAGGAAATTCAGCGTTATATGGTTTCTCGAGTTTGTGAAAAATGCCATGGCAAAAGGCTAAACAAAGAGGCCTTGGCTCTAAAAATTAGCGATAAATCAATTGCTGATATTTCAGATATGCCGTGTGTTGATGCTAAAAAGTTTTTTGAGAACATTGCAAAAAGCTTTACTGAAGAAAATTTAAAAATATCCCAGCCCTTAATTAAAGAGATTGTTAGCCGTTTAGGGTTTTTAGTTGCAGTTGGTTTGGAATACTTAACCCTATCAAGGGAAACTGAAACATTGTCGGGCGGGGAAGAGCAAAGAGCTAGGCTTGCCACGCAAATTGGCTCTAAGCTAACTGGAGTTTTATATATTCTTGATGAGCCCTCAGTGGGGCTTCATCCCAGAGATCAAAGCAAGCTAATTACAACTTTAAAAGAATTAAGAGATGTTGGTAATTCTGTGATAGTGGTTGAGCATGACCCCTTAACAGTCAAAGAAGCTGATTGGATTATTGATATTGGGCCCTCGGCAGGTAAGCGGGGAGGAAAAGTTATTTTTGAAGGGACACCCGCGCAACTTTTTAAGTCAAACACTTTAACAGGAGAATACTTGTCGGGCAGAAAGAAAATTTCTGTTAAAGAATCAGGAATTAAGAATCAGGAATTAAGAAAGATAACACAGAAGTTTTTAATTATTAAGGGGGCGAGGGAGAATAATTTAAAAAATATTGATGCTAAGATTCCTTTAGGGAAGTTTGTTTGCGTTACTGGGGTTTCTGGCTCTGGCAAATCCAGCTTAATTAATGATATTTTAGCTAAGGCCTTATACCAAAAATTTTATAGATCAAAAGATATTGTTGGCAAGCACGATACTATTTTAGGCACAGAATTTTTAGACAAAGTTGTTTTGGTTGATCAGTCCCCAATTGGTCGAACCCCTAGAAGCAATCCAGCTACTTATACTTCAGCTTTTAATTATATCAGAGACATTTTTGCCAAAACCAAAGAAGCAAGAATTAGGGGTTTTAAGTTAGGCAGGTTTAGCTTTAATGTTAAGGGCGGTAGATGTGAGGCATGCGAAGGCCAGGGCGTTAAAAAAATTGAAATGTATTTTTTGCCCGATGTTTTTGTGGCCTGCCAAGAGTGCCGTGGCAAGAGATATAATAAGGAAACATTGGAAATTGATTATAAGGGAAAATCAATCGCCGACGTCTTAAGTATGACAGTGGAAGAGGCCTCGGAGTTTTTTAAAAATATCCCATTATTATCGCAAAAATTACAAACATTAAATGAGGTGGGGCTTTCTTACATTGAGCTTGGCCAACCAGCCACTTCTTTGTCGGGAGGGGAGGCGCAGAGAATAAAATTAGCTACAGAGTTATCAAAAAAATCTACTGGCAAAACATTGTATATTTTAGATGAGCCAACAACTGGTTTGCACCCAGACGATATAAATAAGCTTTTATTTGTTTTGCGGGCTTTAGTTGATAAGGGTAATACCGTAATTATTATTGAGCACAATATGGATTTAGCCAATCAAGCGGATTGGATTATTGACTTGGGTCCAGATAGTGGAGATAGGGGCGGTGAAATAGTTGCAGAAGGTACGCCTTTGCAAATTAGTCAAAACAAAACCAGCTGGACAGGAAAATACTTAAAGCAGTTAGTAGTTAATAGTAGGGAGTTAATAAAGTAGGTTCTTTAAAATAGTAAGGGGGTGATTTTTGTGTCAGAAATACTAGTTCCAATTGTTGGTATTGAAAAAATATTAGTAGGCGTTGTAAGTAAACACCATTTTATTAGAATAGCCAACGCAAATGGCTGGATAAAGAAAATAGATAAGAGACGTTTTGTTAATCAAGATGTTTTAGATAAATTTTTAGAAGAAAGAGAAACTTGTGAAAAAATAAAGCATGAGTTTTTCACTACTAAGGATTTAGCAATAGCTAAGGGGGTGACAGAAGGCACGGTTCGGGAATGGGTTAAAGGTGGACTCGTTAAAGCTGTAATGTACAAGTATCAATATTACATCGAACCAATTGAGTTCGATAGGATTATTGGCATGAAAACATTTCGAGAGGTAGCAGGATTACTTAGTATTTCAAAAAAAGCTCTTGAAGCTGCACACGAGAAAGGAAGAATAAAAGCCACAAAGTTTTTTAGCGTCCTTGTTATTGATAAAGAAGAATACGAGAGAATTAAAAAGGATGTCGAAGCTGGTAAAATGTTTCGCATTTCTAAATGGAAGGGACAAAGAAAATCTTTAAATGAATTTGCTCAAAAGTTAGAAGTCAGTGAATTTAATCTTTTAGAGTATCAAAATAAAAAATTTTCTGAACTTTCTATCAAACAAAAGGAAACCCTAATCCTATCTGCCAAGAGTGGCGAAAATGACGCCATAAATCTTATTCTAAATATGATGAAAAATAGGATTGAGATCGAATCCGCGACAGCTATAAAGCGTTGGAGAAGGGTTGAAATGGAGGAATGCCTGCACTATGGCCAAATTGGTGTTTTGCAGGCAATTGTAAACTACCCCAACTTTGAAGTTGATTTTGAGGCTTATGCGCGAGTGTATGCTCGTTGGGCTATTTTTAAAAATATTGTAAAAGATCTCTCTGAGGTTTTTAAACCACTATGATTATTTATTGTAGTGGTTTTCTTTTTGAGATTGAAAAACATTATGGATTGTAGAGGAGTTGACAAGTTTTGGGGAAGGAGTAAGCTGTTGATATTAAGCAGGGAATAAATTTATGACTACTATTAAAAAACAAAAAGTTGGTGAGGTCAAGATTTTCCGCTTAATTTTAATCACCATTGATATTGACGAGGACTGGGATTAGAGTAGAATATAAAATACATAAGAATAGAAACAAAAAATATGAACATAAAACCATTGTCCGATCACATTTTAATTGAGCCGGTTTTAGGCAAAGAAAAAACCGATTCTGGGTTTTTCGTGCCCCAATCATCTGATAAAGAAGGTCCAGAAGAAGCCAAAGTTATAGCAATTGGCCCAGGGAAAACAGTGAAAGGAGAAAATGTTCCTTTGGCTGTAAAAGCGGGTGATAAAGTTTTATTTTCCAAGCCATACGGCGCCTCAAAAATAAAAGTTGGCGATAAGGAGTGTTTAATTGTCAAAGAAGAAGATATTTTGGCGATTTTAGAATAAAAATATATGGCAAAACAAATACTATATTCAGAAGATGCTCGCAAAAAACTAAAAGCTGGTGTTGATAAATTAGCCGATGCTGTGAAAGTAACACTTGGCCCAAAGGGTAGGAATGTTATTCTAGACAAGGGCTATGGCTCCCCAATGATAACTAACGACGGTGTAACTATTGCCAAAGAAATTGAATTAGAAGATAAGGTAGAAAATATGGGGGCTGAAATTGTTAAAGAAGTAGCCAGTAAAGCCAATGATACAGCCGGAGATGGCACTACTACAGCTGTTGTTTTAACCCAGGCCTTAATTGCTAAGGGTTTTAAAAATGTGGCTGCTGGAGCTAATCCTTTGGCTTTAAGGCGAGGCATTGAAAAAGCCAGTAAAATGGTTGTTGAAGAGTTAAAAAAAATATCCAAGCCAATTGCCAGCAAAGAAGAAGTTGTGCAGGTGGCTACAATTTCAGCTGAAGATAAAGAAATGGGCCTTTTGATTGCTGATGTTTTAGAGGAAGCAGGAAAAGACGGAGTTGTAACAATTGAAGAATCAAAAACATTCGGGCTTTCTAAGGAAGTAGTAAAAGGGCTTCAATTTGATAAGGGTTATGTTTCACCCTATATGGTAACAGACGCTGAAAAAATGGAGGCAGTTGCAGAAGACGCCTATATTTTAATAACCGATAAAAGAGTTTCGTCTGTTCAAGATATTTTGCCAATTTTAGAAAAAGTGGCAAAGCTTGGCAAAAAAGAAATGGTTATTATTGCTGATGATATTGATGGGGAGGCGTTGGCTACTTTAGTGGTTAACAAGTTGCGGGGTGTGTTTAACGGCTTAGCTATTAAAACTCCAGGTTTTGGGGATAGAAAAAAAGAAATGCTTGAAGACATCGCCGTAGTCACTGGGGGCACAGTTATTTCTGAAGAAAAAGGGTTAACTTTAGAAAAAACAGAATTAGAAATGCTTGGTAAGGCAAGAAAAGTTATTGCTAGTAAAGAAAATACAACTATTGTGGACGGCGAGGGAGATAAATTAAAAATAGAAGCCAGGATAAAACAAATAAAAGCTGAAATCGAAAGAACAGAAAATGATTTTGATAAAGAAAAATTACAAGAACGATTGGGTAAGTTGTCGGGTGGAGTGGCGGTTATAAAAGTGGGAGCAGCCACAGAAGTGGAGCAAAAAGCCAAACAGCACAAAGCCGAAGATGCTTTAAATGCCACCAAAGCCGCTATTGCTGAGGGCATTGTGCCAGGTGGCGGAGTGGCTTTAATAAGAGCAAGGGAGGTTCTAAAAGACTTAGAAAAGCTGGACTTTGAAGATAAAGACGAGAAAACAGGCGCGCATATTTTATATGAGATTTTATCTGAACCATTAAGATTGATTGCGAATAATGCTGGGGCTGAGGGCTCCTTGGTGGCTGAATATGTTTCTTTAAGAGCGAATGTGGCTGGCAAGGTTGTTGGAGGTTTTAATGCCACAACAGGAAACTATGTTGAAGATATGACAAAAGTGGGCATTGTTGACCCAACTAAAGTGGTTCGTTCCGCCTTGGAAAACGCGGTTTCTGGCGCTTCAATGTTATTGACCACAGAAGTAGTGGTGGTGTGGATTCAGCCCTGAAACCGAACACTTGGGATTATATTATTGTTTGTTTTGACGATTGAATCTATCATAACAAAAACATCTGGATTTTTGAATTGGTTGTTCTCCAACATAACCTCTAAAGGTTTCTTAAATCCTAAACTTTTTCTCGGTCGGGTATTCAGTTTGAGCTCGATCTTTTCTATTGCCTC